>JAANXA010000050.1 GCA_018263505.1 Candidatus Nitrosopumilus sp. | reverse complement strand
GCAGGAGTTGTAAAATATGGTGTGTATACTGACACATTTGATGAAGTGTATAGTTTTGGTGTTGGATGGCGTTATGGTGTAGCACATGCATGTGAGTTAATTGCACAAAAAACAGCAGATTCCTTATTGCCTTTAAAACACATGCTGGTAAGGCTGGGACAAATTATTAGACTAGGTGATGATTTGAATTTATTTTTTACAAATGAATTAAAAACTGTCATGCATACATTTGAAATTGAATATGAGAAATCCCTTGAATCTATGAAACAACTACTTGAAATGCATTACACTATGATGTCAAGTGCAGTATTCATGTTATCTTCTGTAATTATTATGTCTATGATTTCTGGTTCTAGTGATTCTGAATCACAATTTTTAAGTGCCTTTTTTGGAATCATGGGAGGCCTTGCAACATTTGTGTTTTTGATTTTTTTCTTATATCCGCGAGAAAATAACACAATTGAAACAAAAAAAGAGAAGAAAAAACAATTAATGATTCTTGCAGGAATTGGTGGTGCTGGTGCAGGAATTGGTATTGTCTTATTGGTTACAGAACTAATGCCTGCCCCATTGATTCCTGCCATTTCACTTGCTGCTTTTATTTTACCTGGTATTATTGCAAAAAGAAAAGAATCTGAAATTAAGAAACTTGAACAATGGTACCCTACATTCATTCGACATTTTGGTGAAATCTATTCTGTTGTAGGATCTATGAGTGCTTCACTTGAAACTGTTCTTCGTTCAAATTTTGGACCTCTTAACAAAAATATTGTGGGACTACATAATAGAATTTTAAACAAGGTTCCTACTGAGGATGCCTTTGATTTGTTTTCTGAAGAAACCAAAAGTGTCAGTATAGAATCTGGAAACACCATTATGTCTAGAGGTATTTCTCATGGTGCAAAAATCAATCACACTGCAAATATGATAGGTGAAATTTCTTCAAAAATCAATGATATGAAAGAAAAGAGGCAAATGGTTTCAAAAACTTTTGAGAATATTACTATTATGTTACATGTTTTGTCAATTTCTGTATTTGGTTTGATGAATGTATTGGTAACATTCTTTCATACCATTTTAAGTGGTGTAGAAGTAAAAAATATGGCCGTAGCTTTTGCCCCCATTGATCCTGAATTATTAAACACAATGATGCCTGTAATGATAGTTACTCTTACATTCATTAATTCATTTGCAATTAAAGCTGCGCAAGGTGGCTCTTTTCACACCGTATGGTTCAATGTTGGATTATTGGGTGTAATTGGTGCAGTTGCAGGATATGCTGTAGGAATAATGGTTGAGGGAATGTTCTCAGACATTGGCATATAATTAATTTTTTTCAGTAATTGTAGATTTTCCTAAAAATATCAACATGAAAATTGCAATCATTTCAAATCCTACCAGTGTTGATTGTTTGATATTTGTAGACAGACAAAAGATCATACTAACACAAGAGATGTGAATTTTTTATATTGAAATGTTAAAATGAATTAATTTTTTTATGTCACTACAAATTACATATAATTTATAAATTTTATATAATTGTGGTGACCTTATTCATTAATGGTAAGCCTGATAAAAAGAAATGTTAATGAAAAGACAAAGTACTATCTAAAGTATTCCTCTAGAAATACTTCTACACAGAAATATCTGGGAACTACAATTCCAAAAGATCTGAATGAACAAATGAAATCTTTTGAAATAGAGTCATACCGAAAAGACAAGTATGACTTGTTGGAAAAAATTCATCAAAATTACTTGTTCTATACTCAAAGAATAGATAAAAAAATACTTGAAAATGAGCATCATGGATTTAAGATAAACCACACATACAGTACTCAAAAAATTGAAGGAAGTGCAATGACATTAGGTCAAACCAGAAAACTTCTCGAATTTGGTCTGTCTCCACAAAATACTTCAATAGAAGATATAATTGAAGCACAGCAGTTTGGTACACTATTTGATTTGATGTTATTTTATACCAAAGATATTAGTGAAAAACTAATTTTATCCTGGCATGAAATGTTATTTGAAAAAACAGACACAAACAATGCTGGTGCTTTTAGAAGACAAGATGTACAACCATATCTTGGTAAGACAGAATATGTTTTATGCGATGAGGTTCAAGAAAAAATACGTTCTCTGATAAAGTGGTATAATTCTGAAAAAAAGAAATTAAACCCAGTAGAACTATCTGCACGATTTCATAACTCTTTTGAACTGATTCATCCATTCATTGATGGAAATGGAAGAATTGGAAGATTGTTAATGATCTTTATTTTACACAAAAATAATTACCCCATGACAAACATAACGCCCAAGGAAAAACAGACATACATTAACAAACTAGAATCATCTTATATGAAAAATGATAAGATGGTTTTTGTTAAATGGTGGGTATCAAAATATCTTCGAGAAAATAAAAAATTCATAAAATAAATTTTAAAAACTTTGTATTTAATTTAGCAAAAATTCTGCTTCTTATCAAAAATCTTTTTAGCAAAATTTATTTTTTAATTTATATTTTTTTAAACTATTTTCAGGACTTGTTGTTTTTATCTATTATTCCTTGCAGTAAATTTGTTTTTACGTCATTTGCATTTTTAATGGACTCTCTTACTTTTTGTAACATTTCATCATCTCCTCGTTTTTCAACTCTTTTTTCTAATTCTTTTAATTGTCTGATTGTCTCTGGTAGAAAACCTAACGCCCATTCATGTCTTTGTAAACTATCTCTAGGTTTTTGTAAATCCTCTTCATTGATTCTTTTCAACAAATTAATTGCTTCATGCATTTATCTTTTTTAATAATGATAATTATTAAGTTATTTGGTTGTTTTGTATTGTTTAAGCATTAAAAATTTAGTTTTATGATTTTTCCATCCCTGTCTATTTTATCGATTAAATAATTTATTTATTTAAAATAATTTTAATTCTAAAACAATTTCATGATGTTTGTCCATTTTAAACACACTGAAATCTATATCTGTCTTAAAATGAATCAGAATATGAAAAATACTTTTACTAGTTTGGGAGAAGACTTTGTCTTCTGTTAAAAGCGTCCTAGTTGTAGATGATGCAGCTTTTATGCGTGTTGTGCTGAAAGATATTTTAAAGAATACTGGAATTACTGCTATCTTTGAAGCAGGTGATGGGTTAGAAGCTGTAAAATCTTTTAAAGATAATCGACCATCTTTAGTGACTATGGATGTAAATATGCCAAAAGCTGATGGGATCCAGGCATTAAAAGCAATTTTAACTATAGATCCTACTGCTAAAGTTGTAATGGTAACTGCTGTAGAACAAAAACATGTTGTTGATGATGCTATGAAAATTGGAGCTAAAGGTTACATAACAAAACCATTTGATCGTGAAATGGTATCGTCTGTTCTAAGTAATGTATCAAGGAGTGCCTAAAATGCCTAGTATGATGAATGAAACTGAGCGAGATGAATTTGGTAAAATTTTATCATCTTACATCAGTGAGAAAACAGCTTCTGCATTAAGTATGATGCTTGGTACAAATGTTGAACATAAACTACGTTCTGTAGTTCAAAAAGACCTTGTTGAATTAGATGATATTGTTCCACCTTTTGTAGATACGATTACTATGAATGGTGTACATTTGAATACTCAAGGCGATCTTAATGTAGGATTGTTATTTTACATGCCTCTTGATAGTGCAAAAAAACTTGCTTCAAAATTATTAGGTGAACAAGATTTGAAAGATTTGACTGAATTGGGGCAATCTTCAATAAATGAGGTTGGAAATATTATGGCGGGTTCATTTTTTAATGCAATTTCTGACAAGACAGGATTTCAGTTAGATGGTGGAGTTCCTGGTTCTGGCATAAATGATTATCGTAGCCTTTTAGAACAACCAGCTGCAGAAATTGCAAGTGATAGTGGTGATGTAGTTGTCTCTGATGTTGTGTTATCTGGTGATGATGGAACAAAAATTCATGTGATAATCTTACTAAATACTGAAAATGCAAAAAAACTTGTAGCAAATCACAATTCTATGAATTAACTTTGATGTAGTGATATGGTGTATGTGATTTGAGTTCATCTATTTCTGTCTTTGTTGTAAATGATTCTGCATATATGACTAATCTAATTTCTGATATTGTCAAATCTGCTGATGGAATGCATGTGTGTGGTACTGCTATGGATGGAAATGAAGCTATGACTAAAATACATTTAGAAAAACCTCATGTAATTTTGACTGACTTGGAGATGCCTCATATGGATGGTTTATCTTTAATACAAAACATTCTTGCAGAAGATTTGATTCCAATAATTGTTGTATCTAGTTATGCTAAAGAGGGTGCAAAAATTGTTTTTGATGCTTTAGAATTTGGTGCAGTAGATTATACTCTGATTCCTGAAAATATAATGGACATTACATCTTTTTCTGATGAATTAATAAATAAGATAAACATAGCTAATCATTCAAATCCCGTTAAACTGATCACAAACAAAATCAGTTCATTTCCAAAGAAAACACCTGTCATATTAAATGACGAAATTTCAAAAACACTTGTAGTTATTGGTTCGTCAACTGGTGGACCTAGTGCAGTAAGTAAGGTATTTGAAACACTCCCGGGTGAATTACCTGCCTGTATTTTACTAGTACAACATATGTCAAAAGGATTCACGTTAGATTTTGCAAGACGACTTGACAAAATATGTCCTTTACATGTCAAAGAAGCACAAACAGGTGACAAAATTAGAGACGGTACTGTTCTTGTTGCTCCTGGAGATTTTCACATGATTGTAAATCCTGATGGTGCAATATCTTTGGTTTCTGAAACAAAACGTTATGGTGTTAGACCCTCAGTAAACAAAACAATGATTTCTGGTTGTGAACATTTTGGAATTAATACTATTGGCGTTATTATGACTGGAATGGGTCATGATGGTGCATTTGGAATGAAGTCAATTAAAAAACGAGGTGGAAAAACTATTGCTCAAGATGAAGACTCTTCAGTAGTTTTTGGTATGGCCAAATCCTCTTGCGAATTAAAAGCTGTTGATAAACTCGTCTCCCTTGAAAATATCAGTTCTGCAATAGTACGGACGGTAAATGACAATGTCTGATAATGCACAATATCGTGAATTATTTGTTCAAGAAGCAACTGAACATGTAGAAAGTCTAAATGAATATCTGCTAAAATTAGAACAAGAACCAAATGTAAAAGAACATATTGATATTTTATTTCGTTCTGCCCATACCCTGAAAGGTATGTCTGCTACCATGGGATATGACCAAATCAAAGAACTCTGTAAGGCAATTGAAAATGAATTTGATAAATTTCGAAAAGATGAATCCGTTTTATCTAATGATATGGCAAGTGTTTTATTTTCTTGTGTTGATGCAATCAAATTATTAATTACAGATGAAAAACATACTATTGATCTTGAGGTATATCTTTCTGCAATAAAAAATCCAGAATCTTCTACATTATCTAGTTTAGATGAGTCTACTTCTACATCTTCTTCAACTATTCGCGTAAAAATGGATTCCTTGGATTCTATAGTTAATTTAATTGGTGAATTGATGATTTCAAAAATGCGTTTATCTCAAACTCTAGATAATGTAATGTCAGATGAATCACGTCAAATTTTGATGAGTTTTGATAAAATTATCACCGACTTGCATTATAAAATGATGAAAGTTCGTCTCGTTCCAATTGATCATATATTTAATCGATTTCCTAGAATGATTCGGGATTTATCTAATTCTCAAAATAAAAAAGTTGATTTAAAAATGGATGGTATGGGAATTGAACTTGATCGTACTATTCTTGATGCTATCTCTGATCCGTTATTGCATATGATTCGAAATTCCGTTGATCATGGATTAGAAACCCCTCAAGAACGTAAAAAGAATAAAAAATCTGAGATTGGTAATCTTTCTCTTACTGCATCTCATTCTGGTGATCGTGTTGAAATAACTATTCAAGATGATGGTCGTGGAATTGATGTTGAGGCAATAAAGAAAAAGGCAGTTGAAAAACAAATTATCACTGAAGATAATGCCCAAAAAATGTCTGATAAGGATGTAGTTGGGTTACTTGGAACCCCTGGTTTATCAAGTGCAAAAGAAGTAACTGATGTTTCTGGTCGCGGTGTTGGAATGAATGTTGTATTTTCTCAGGTTGAAAAAGTTGGCGGCAATGTTAAAATTTCAACGACAAAAGGAAAAGGCACAAAGATCATTTTAGGAATACCACTCAGTTTGGCAATAATTGGAGGGTTGTTAGTTAAAATTGGTCAAGAAAAATTTGTCATTCCTATTTCTACCATTGTCACTACTGTTAAAGTTCCTCCCCAAGATCTTTTAGATATTAATGGTTCTAAAGTATTTAGATTAAATGATGAAATAATTCCAATTGTAAAGATTGACGAAATCCTTGGAATAAAATCATCAAATTCTGATGATGTTTTAACTATTGTAATTGTCGAACGTGATGGCGCAAAACATGGATTGGTAATCGATTCATTTGACAAGAAACAAGAAATTGTGATTAAGAAACTTGATACTAATCTTTATGAAACACAACTGTTTTCAGATGCAACAATTCTCCCTGATGGTGGCGTTGCTCTGATTCTTGATCCTTCATTATTATTAACTTCGGTGTAGATGTATGACAATGCAAACTGAATCCGATATCGTACCTTCTGTTATACGCATTGTGGAAAACAATGGCTTTTCTCTAAATAGATACAAAAAAACTTTCATTCAGAGACGAATTGTTTTGAGAATGAATGCCTGTAAAATTTCTGATGTTTCTGAATATTTACGACTCTTAAAAACACCTGATGAGTTTGAAGCGTTTGTAAAATCTATTTCTGTGAATGTAACTTCTTTTTTTAGAGATGTTTCCCCTTTTGATACTATAGGAAGAAAAATTATCCCTTTATTGGCTTCTAGACCAAATTTATCTGGAGTATTACGTGTTTGGAGTGCTGGATGTGCTACTGGCGAAGAACCTTATTCTGTATCTATTTTACTTAATGAACGATTACGTCGTACATCACTAAATTATGAAATATTTGCTACTGATAGAAATCAAAAAGCCCTTGATCACGCATCAGATGGTATATACAAAGAATCTGACATATCAAAAATTGATTCTCTTTTCAAGGCCAGATATTTTACAAAATTTAATGTTGATTCTTATCAGGTATCTCCTCAAATACGAAAACCAATTACATTTAGACTTGAAGATATTTCTAAACCTACAACCAAAAAATTTGATATGATTTTTTGTAGAAATGTAATGATATACTTTGAAAAACAAGCACAAGATGTTGTGGTGAATAATTTTTATAATTCATTGAAACCTGGTGGATTTCTTGTTTCTGGAATGGATGAAGTTTTTGTAAATGAAAATTTTTCTAATTTATTTACTCCGTTTGATCTGAAACAAAAAATTTTCCAAAAAAGGGAGAAACCATTGAATTGACATTTACAGGAGTTTTTTTTAATGGATAAAATACTTGTTCCTATAGGTGGATTAAAAACAAATTCAGCTTCGCATATTTTAACAACTTTTGTTGGTTCATGTGTTGCAGTTTGTATGTATGACACTCAAAATAAGATTGCAAGTATGTCTCATGTAATGCAACCTACTAATGTTCATAATGTTGATATTGATATTAAAAGACTAGGAAAATTTGCTGATGAAGCAATACCTAACATGATTTCACAAATGGAAAGAAGAGGATCTGATAAAAAATCTATCATTGCAAAAATTGCTGGTGGCGCAAAAACTTTTTCATATGAATGCGACGATGATGATAACATATACAACATAGGACGAAGAAATGCAGAATCTATAAAGCAGTCATTACACTTTCATAATATAGAATTACACTCTGAGGATATTGGGAATCAAAATGGCCGATGGGTTACTTTGAATATTGATGAGGGGTTGATTCAGGTCAAAACAAAACTTGGAATAAAAACCTTGTAAACTCTGTATGTATAACTTGAACAAACATTTGTTTAGATATCCCTTAATTGTTTATAATTTTCATGCCTATAGATCCAAATTTTCCAAAAAACCATAAAATCACTGGTCGTGTTTCTGATATATTGGATAAAAATTTCTATTATATTTGGGGCCCAGGCGAAAATAAAGAAGCATCACAAAATGAGGATGTAATTAATGCGTATAAGGATCATGATGAATCAATTACACCTATTGGAGTTCATGGTACTATTGTTGCAGTTGATTGGGATTCATGTGTTGCTCAAGGTAATTGTCTTGATGTTTGTCCTACTGATGTTTTTCAATGGTATAGGACTGAAAAAAACATACCTGCAACTGATGTCCCAAAACGTACATTTTCAGGTCGCGGTATGATTGAACGAACAGGTCGTTTAGATAGAACTGATAAAGCTCAACCAATTAGAGAGATGGACTGTTCATTTTGTATGCAATGCGTACAAGTTTGCCCTACTGTTGCAATCAAAGTTGATCAATCTAACATTTCTGTTCATGAAAATTCTAAATTCCCATAAATTTTGTTCATTTTAAACAAACACCTATTCATGTACTCTTAATATGAATATGAAATATGGAAAAAGCACAATCCTTGACTGCAAAATATCTAGACAATTCTGCTAAGAACACTGCTGATATGACTTGTTTATTAGCTTTGGATGCTGCAGTTCAAAAACTTGTTTGTGGTGATTTATCAGATGTGTCTTCTAGAACATCTAGTTTAAAAGAACAAGCAAAACTAGAGTCAAAGCAAATCAAACAATCTATTAAAAATGGCGAAACTGAACTTCATACAACCAGGCATCTAAATTATGATTCTAGAATGATCATAGATGAAATCAATTGTATGTTGTGATGTTTTTTAGCATTTTTTGTTTTTCATATTTTTAAAAATATTTATTTTTACTCTGTTTGTAATTGATTATACTATGAGAATTAAAACTAAAGTTTTGGTTAGCTTTCTTTCAATTTATTTTGTTATGGGATTTTTTGTATGGATTTCTGTTAACGAATTATTTGAAAAACAACAAATCATTCAAGAACTTGATAATTTGAATTCATTATATGACAAAGAAGTTTTGTTGATTGATGGGTTTATAGATGATACAGTTGATTTTTCAACTGTTTTATCTACCCATAAATTAATTGACGATAAAATTTTATTTCTTAAAGAAAAAAGTTTTTCAGATATTTCAACTTTTCAAAAAATTGAACAATCAAATTTAAAAATTTATGGCTTTTTGGATGTTTCTCGTGATCAAAACATGTTACATCTTAAAGAAATCCAAAAACAATCTCTGAATGATTATAATGAAAAAAATAAAAATATTTTGTCATACATTGATGATCACAAATTCTATGACTCCTCTAACAAAATAATCAATAATTATTTAGTTTCATTGAGTATTGAAAATTCATTACTTTATTCTAATGATGTCTTATCTGACGTTGAATTTAAAAATAAAAATAACGAGTCTTTTTTGTTAGTTGAATCTTTAATTGATAGTCTCTTTAAAAAATACCTTTCTGAATTTAATACATCTGCACATTATGATATAATATCCAATCAAAAAGATCTTCTCCAAAAAATTTCTCCCACTTCTTTTCCTTTGATGACTACAAAAATTGCAAATTCTGTAAATGTTCTACCTTCTGATTTATTTGATACTACAACTTCTGAGAAAACTTTGATTTTTGCAAATTCTGTAGCCTCTGAACTTTCATTTCTTGATATCTCAAATGATGATTCTAAATTTTTATTATTTTTGTTTGATGTTATGTCTCAACATCAGCAAATGCGTTTCCATGCTGATCTGAATATTATGACTAAATCAGATCTACAAAATATCGTCGATATTGATCTAAAAAATCAAAACACACAAATCAAAAATTATGTGAATACTATAAAATCTGACCAATTAAAACAAATTGATTTTATCAAAATAAAATTCTTGATAATTTTCTTTATTTTGCTTATTGGTGTTGCTTTATTTGGAATTGTTTTATCTAGGTCTCTCTCAAACCCCCTTGAAAAATTACAATCTAATGCACTTCTTTTAGAGTCTGGAGATTATTCTAGTAATCTTACTACGTCATCATCTGATGAAATTGGGGATTTAACAAAATCGTTTAATTCTATGCGTCAGAAACTTTGGAAATCTGAAACGGAATTAAAATCAGTAATTGAATCTAAACAAAAAGAATCTAATGATATTATTTCATCTCTTGACTCATCTTCATTCCTTATTGTTTTGGATTCTTCAGGGCATATTATGTCTCTTAATAATCAATTCATGAAAAAATCTGGTTCATCTCAAGTAAATTTTGTTGGACGTCTTCTTGGTGATCTTCTAGATGACTCGTCTTTACTTGATCCAATCCTTATTTCTGCTCATCGTGGCGAAGTTTGGCATGGTACTTTAAAATTTAATTTACCTGTGACTTTTTGGATGAATGTATCTGTTTTACCTTTATTTGATGGACATTCCTCTCCTCAAAGATACCTGTTAATCGGTGTAGATATCACTCAAGAAATTGAAGATCTTAATCTAAAAAAAGAGTTCATAGATTTGGCAGCTCATGAATTAAGAACTCCTATACAACCACTCATGAATTATGTTAAATTATTAAAATCAGGTACAATTTCTCAAGACGATGCACTTGACGGTATGTCTCGTAGCGTTACACGACTAAAAATACTAGTTGATGATATTTTAACAGTCAGTATGATTGAATCAAATTCTCTCAAGTATTCTATGATTCATAATAATATCAAAAATATTATTCAAACTGTAGTAAAATCAAAGAAAACATTACTAAAACAAAAAAACATTGTTGTAACTGTAGATGTTGATGATTGTCAAGTTCCTTGTGATTCTGAAAAAATCAAACTAGTCTTTTCAAATATTATTGAAAATTCTATAAAGTATGGATCTGATATGAATAAAATTAAAATCGTATCTGAAATCAAGGGTTCTTTCTTTAACATTTCTGTGATAGATTCGGGTTATGGAATTCCAAAACGTATGCTCCCTAGATTGTTTTCCAGATTTGTCACAATGAATCCAACATCAGGCCCTGAAGGTGGATCGGGTTTGGGATTATACATATGTAAAAAAATTGTTAATGCTCATAATGGTTCTATTTCTGGTTTTAATAATTCTGATTCTGGCTCTACCTTTATTGTTTCACTCCCTTTAACTGGTAAAAATATTTCAAACACAATTCATTAGAAATTCAAAACACGTTACACTGTTTTCAAAGAATTATCTTTTGTTATACAATAGCATTCTGTTTTATTTTTAATTTAATGTGTATGATGTTTTTTTATACTTTGTAAATGGGTTATTGTGTTTTTAATAATACTGATTAAAAAAATATTTTGGCACAACAAAAATTTTGTGCCTAAGAACGGTTAACTAGTCAATTTATTATTCATTTTGTTCTTTATCTTATTTAGTGTGTTTAGTTTGTTCAAACATGTATGTGGTTTACCATTCTATATTTTTAATATGTTCTAAATTATATTCTGACTTTTTTTTAAATTTACAAACCGTTACTGTGTGTATGTTTTGATCAAACTTGAATTGATGTATTTATTTTTTATATTTTGTATTTTAAATTTGATTGAAAATTATCACCGCACAATGATTCAACTTTATCTTTGAGTCACAATGACAAGTCACTTGTAACAGTGATTAAAATATTTACAAAAAGAATTATTTTAAATTTTTGAAATAGTGTTATTTCACCCCAAGTCTATTTTGTGCCTGATTTTAAGTTGATTTGTTATTCTAGTTTATTTGGAATCGTTGTACATACAAAGTATGATAAAACATGAATTAGGTGGGTTCAAGAGTACTACAGCAAATAAAGTCTAATGCATTTAAACTATGTATCATAAACCATTGATGGAATATTTTCAATCAGAATAATCTCATTTATTGTAGATTTGTAATTCAAACAATTACATGACAAGTTCTGATTCTTCTTGATGATTTTTAATTTTATCAGAAATGGCCAGACGAATCATCATTTTATGTGTAATATCCTTAACTGATGAATCAGATGCAATACTAAATGCATGAACAATATCATGTAAAGTTATAATTCCTACCATCAATCCGTTAGAAAGTACTGGTAATGCTGATATGTTATTAGTTGTCATTGTTTTTGAAACATTCAAAATATTATCTTCAGGTTTTGTCATAATGAGTGGTGTAGACATGACGTCACATAGTAATGAATTACTTTTAGTACAATATTTGGAAACATCTGTGCTTGAAAACATCCCATATGGAAGTCCTTTTTTAGTAACTATGACATGAGAGGTATTTTTTTCAGATAATAAACACATAGCATCAAACACTGTCTTTGAACAATCAATGTAAGATACATCTAAAGTCATTATTTTTTTTATTAAAAGTTCAGACATGTTTACATTATGGCAGTATTACTACCATTTCCCTCCTTTCAAAACAAAATAGTTTACAAATGTACTTGATGTTTGTATCATTAAATATCATTTACAAATAAAGATTATATCAGATCGTTTGTTTACAATGTACAAACAGATTACAAGTTCAAAACAAACATCAATGTTTGAACACACTACATAGAAATTACAGTATGGTTTTTTTGAGATTTAAAAAAGTGTTCAAAACAAACACGTTATGTATCGGCAAGATTTTGATAAACACATAACACACACATCATAAAAAAATCACAATAATGAAAAGATTCTATGTTGTATACATAAATCGTGTCAACATATTCTGAAAATTTAGTATATGTGCTGTGTTAAAACATGTTAAATTTTAAAATCAATATTGAAAAAAATTACAAAAAATTTTAAAAATACACTAGATGTGGTACATAATTATTCAGTATCGGTAAAATTTCATAGAAATCCAAATAGTAACCCATATCAGAAAAAAACTGATTTGGGATTAGAGAATTATTCCATATGTGAAGCGATATTGCAATAAAATAGAATCATACATTTATTCTATGTTTAGAATAAACATACAGAACTATAAATGAAATGATGTGTATATCATTCCATGAATTTAGTTGTCAAGGATATTATGACTAGCGATGTAATTTCAACTGAAGAGGATTTGCCAATTAAAGAAATTGCAAAGATTCTAAAAGAAAAAGCTGTTAGTTGTGTCGTATTAACAGATAAAGGAATTCCTGATGGTGTAATCACAGAAAGAGATTTCGTTCGTCGAGTAGTTGCAGAAAATGTTTCTCCAGATATCTCAGTATCTGAAGTCATGTCGACTCAAATAGAATATGCAAAACCCACTGAAACTATATGGGATGTTGCAAATAAAATGAATAAAAAACAAGTAAGACGAATGCCAGTAAGAGATGGAAACAAATTAGTTGGCATAATTACAGTTACAGATATTGTTCGTGCATGTGGTATTACATCTAATTTAGAGGTACAGAAAATGACTCAAAAAATACTGCTTCGAATGGCAATTAAAAAAAATATTGATAATTCATAACGTTTGATTGTATTACGTTTTATTAAATTGGACTAATATACAACAAATAAATTATATTTGTTTAATAGACGTTGATAATTTTTGGTAATTAGATTCACTAACTAAACATTGTAAAGTAATCAAAGTAATTATCTGTTTAATTTTTCGTATACGTGAAATTATGTCATTAAGGGATTGTTCAGAATTCACTTGTACATTGATCAATACAGTGTAAATCCCCTGTACTTGTTCTGCATTAATAACACCTGAAATATTTTTTGTTTTGTTACAAATAATATGTTCAGTTCCTCGTAAACATTCTAATGCTAAATAAACGTGTTTCAATGAGAATGTAAAAATCCCACATAATATAGAATGTAGTTTGATCATAATGAACAGCACAAAAAATACCATCAAGAAGACAATTAAAAAAAGGGTGTTTGGTAAAAATGAAAATTTGGTATCTGGATTTTTAGAGCATCCAAAATTTCGTATTGATACACCAATATCCAAATGTGTAGATAAAAATGAGAAAACAATAATAAAATTGATCAAAAGTCCATTTTCAGGTGAGATGTTTTTAATAAAACTATGTTATCAATGTAGTATGAAATATGAATTTAAGGGAATAGAAATTGAGGTATTGGATATAAACAATATTGACAAAAAACTAAGGTTATGAACGATATTGATAATTTTTAAAATACAATAAATTAGAAAATAAAATGATACAAAAAATTAGAATAGTCTATCTGTTAATGTTTGTAGCACTTTATGGGTGTTCATTTTTTGTAGGGACATTTTTGGATGTAAATGAATTAGAAAAAGAGCAATTAATCAAAGAAATTAACAAAATTACAGAAAATATTGATATTGTGGGCATTTTCCTACATAATTTAGGAATTACATTTGTAATGTTCATTCCAGGAGTAGGGGTTATTTGGGGAATAATATCTGCCATATCTACAGGTACTGCTTTTTCTGTACTATCTGCAGAAACATCAATTAGTATCCATCCACTAATGGCATTATTTTCAACACCATTTGGGTTAATGGAAGTAGTATCATATGGAATTGCAATGTCCAGAGGAACTTTGATTTTACTAGATGTGGTAAAAAAGAAAAATCCTATTAAACAAATCAAAAGAATAATTCTTGAAATATTTATCGTATGTATTTTGTTATTAACAGGTGCAATTTTAGAAATTACAATTATGAATTATGCCGTTGAAATTGGACTAGAGATCATCTAAAATATCTTTGAGTTTTTTCAAATACTCTTTATGTTTTATTTCATCATCTTGCATACGTTTTGATTTTTGATTCATATTTTTTTCCATATCCAATCTACGAGATTGGAGTGATTTTAACAGATTTTGTTTCTTGGAAACAAATCGAAGGAGATCCTCAAAATCTTCTTTTGATTGTTCAAAAGTTTTTTTATGTTGAGAAATTTTTTTAATTTCATTTTCTTGTTGAATGATTTTATTTTTTTCAGATTCTATTTCCTCATCAATGTGTTTTTTTTCATTCAAAGTTTTTTGAATTTCTTTTAAAAGTGATTCTTGGATTTCCTGTTCAGATCTAATTTTAAATTCAATGTCTTCAGATAATTTAATATTTTTTTGTAGCTCTTCATCATAAAGTTTTTGTGCATTTTCCATATGGGATTTTGCAACTGATAATTCAGTTTCTGCCGTATTTTTTTTAATTTCTATACTATCTAATTCCGATTTCCTTGTTTGAATTTTTTTCTCAAGTTCTTTTTGTCTTTTTTTATTTTCTATGATTAAATGTTCATAAGAAATACGAGAATTATTCATAAAATCAATCTCTTTTTGGATATTGTCTAATTTTTTATTATGTTCTGTTTGTTGTTGTTCAAACTCATTGATTTTTTTGTCTATTTTTTTATTTTCTTGTTTTTGATGATCAACGAGCATTTGGTGTTCTTTTTTGGAATTTTTTATTGAACGTTGTTCATCATTAATCCTATCGTCAATTTGATTAAAAATATCTGATATTTTTTCGTGAATGTTATTTCGTTTTTGTTGCATAGTATGTAATTCAGTTATGATATCATCATTTGAATTTGAAACAGATTTAATTTCAGAGTCAAATTTTTTAAGATGTTCTTGTTTTTTAAGTATGGTTTTTGACTTGTCTATTAAATTTTTTTCTAAATCAATTTGAGTTTTTATTTCTTTTTTCTTTTTTCTTAAATTCATCAATTGTTGTAAAATATTTTTTGAAGATTTTAATGATTTTATTTTTTTGTTTAAATCTCTCTGTGTTTTTTTTGTAGAATTTTTTACAATTTTTAAGGATGATGGTTCTTTATCTATTTTTGAATCTCTAGATTTTTTTTTATCATAAGATGATTTGATCAACTTTTTTGTTTCTTCACCGGTATTGAGTTTTAATTTTTTAAGATTATCTAATTCATCATTTGTTTTCAAAATTTTTTGTTCATTTTCATGATTTTCTCTCTCAAGTTCAGATATTGTAAAAGCAGACTCTCTTCCTTTTTTTGTGATGATGTCATATTCTTTTCTTGTCGAATCATACAAACTGTGTTTTTCATTTAATTCTTTTTCATAATGATCTTGTTTAATAGGATCAATTGTTTCAAACATACTATCATTTTTTGAGAGAATTTCAGAGTTACTTTTGGTGTTATTTTCAAGATTATCAAATGAGTCAATCTCATTATTAATTATATTAGTAGAATCAACAAATTTATCAGATTCTTGAAAATCTACAGTTTCAATGAATTTATTATTTTGATTGATTTCTTCTAATTTTGATCTTTTTATCACTTCATTAAAATATGATTCATCAGATTTTGGAAGATCTTTTCCAGAATACAAGGATTCAATAATGTATTGTATTCGTCCCATATCGCCCAAATGATATTTTTTAACTAAATCAATATCATCAGAAGTATATTTCATTATGTTTGATAGGGAATTTCTTATTTAAATTTCATGTTGTAAAAGATATTTTTTGATAATATTTCGATAATTTAGACTAGATTTGATATCATACATACAGATCAATAAATTACTCAGAATTATAAAATAATTTGAAACATCATTTGATGAACATAGAGTAGAAAATGAATTAAAATAAAATTATTTTTTTATCAATTTCTTCAATCCTGATATAAGATCATCTAGTTGTTCTTTTGTAGGTTTTGCACTCAAAATATAATCAGGTTTACAATGAAGTTTATTTAACAAAGAATAAAATTTTGCATAATGAATAGAGTCAACAAAAACAAATCGATAAAACAGCATAATACCTATAATTTCAATAGATTCTGCCAATCCTACTGTATACATGTGTATTAACCACCCATCAAAAGCATCGTCAACTATTGCCATAGATGCTGAATATATGGGAAAAGAGTTTACCATAGTAGAAGGAACAGAGAGAATAGAATTAACAATACTTGCAGTATCAAGATCACTATTATCCACAAGGTAATTCAAGTCATTTAGATTGTTTTGATGAGATAACATAGAATTTTTTATATCCAAATATTGTGTATGGCCCATCTGAACTGTATATATTTGTGAACCTAAAATAAGTACAAAAAAAATTGCTTGACCGTATACTAGAATGGCTTTTTTCCCATATTGTACTTTAGCTAATTTTCTTTCAAAAAGATTCCCAAACCAACCTAGTTTATTTTTTTTAATCAAAATAATCATCACAATAGAAATAACAAAAATTATTCCAAAAGAACCAAACCAATCATCTGAAAAGTATGCAACAAATATCAACCGTACAGGTAAGAATATTGCAGTCATAACTAGAAAAATCAATAAAGATTCAGCAACAGAATTAATTTTGAGTTTTTTCTTCATACTTGTGTTTAATGTATTAGGCATTTTAATTATTACTGAAAAAACAAATTACATAGAATTAAGTTAAAAAATAATACAAAACACAGATGAAAAAAGTAATTATTCAATACATTATACATGAGTTAAAAAATGTATAATTAAAAATAACAAGTACAATTAACACCAAGTTTTTTCAAAGTCTAAAAAAAATAAAAAAATCAGTCTATCTTGTTTGGTGACTATCCTAGATCATAGAATGTGTCACCAGCAATTAGTGCTGGAATGAATCGGTCAATAGAGAGTACTGCGCCTTGTTCACCGAGTAACTCGATGTGAATTGGCTCATTGTGTCCTGGTCCTTCACCATCTGCAAAGACGATTGTTAGGACTGCATTTTCACCTTTCTCTAAATGAGAGTCAGCATCAGCATTTGATGTAAAGTAGATGATACCAGAAGTTGCTGCTGCATTTGCAGGAGTTGCTGCTGTTGGATCACCGGCACCAAATGTTGTATCTGTAATTGCTGCTGCAATTGCAGAGCTAGTTGATGTGTACATGGTACCACCAGAGTAAGTTTTTGCTAAAACATCTTCATAAGAAATGCTGTTAGTCAAAACTTTGACTTGGGTTACCTCATCGGCCAGATTCACAGGATTGCTTCCTGATGAGATTTTCAATGGAACTGAGATCACATCTAAGTTAGCAGAATCATTTGCATCAACTACTGTATAGACACCAGATACGCTTCCTGAAATCTGAACGTTACTTGCTGACTCTTCTAGACCTGACATTATGGTTTCTTTGGCCTGTTGTGTGGTTGAGAAACCTGTGTTAAGTACAACAAAAGCGAGACTTGCAGCTACAATTACAAATGCAATCATAACTATTGCTGACTCGACTCCGAGTACTCCACGACGTTTGGTCAATCTTGTCATGATAATGTGTGATAATTATTAGACTATATGGTATGGTGTGTTTAATTTGAACAAACGATTCAGATTTGGTTAAAGTCACAATGTTTTAACTAAAATGTTAATTTGATCGCACATTGAATACAAAATTAAAAATGTATGAAATACAACATGGATGAATCTGAAGTGATTCAATGTGAAGATGAAATTAGCGAAATAACATATTCTTGTTTTCAGAAAATTTTGTCAGAGCAAACATTAGATCATTTAAGAAAAACATTAGCACAGCAAGGAATAGATTTGAGACGAATTTCTGAAAATCCAGAAATGACAATGTCTGCAATAAAGAGTATTTTCGGTGAAGGTGGTAACTATTTTTCAGAAGCAATAAAATTAGAGATCCAGATGGCTTTTATTGATTTTTCAGATGAAGAGTTGCCAAAAGTGATCAAGACAATTATTGCTGAACAATACAAATAAAAAAATTACAAAAGACTACAAATGATTCATTGTAACTATTAATATTTAATAAAATATCAAAACATGAAAGTATGTATGGATTGTTTAGATTTAGTATTTACTGATGCAGTAATGTGCCCATATTGTAAATGTCATGATTTTATGTCAAATTACAAGGTACAACCATTAACTGAAAATATGATATATGAATAAATCTAAAAAATAAACATACAATATTACGTAAATAAAGAAAAATTCATGTCAATTACAGTATCTAAAAAAATTCTAGTTTCATTTATTGCACTAGTTGCCATATCTCTGGTAGTACCATCTGCAATATCTTACACCTTAGCATCAGCTGCACTAGAATCAAGAACCCTAAAAGAGATGCAAGGGTTACTGGATGTAAAAAAAGAAAGTATCTCAAACTATCACACAAATTTAAAATCAGATGTTGCCTTGATTTCAAAATATTTCAACGTCATACACAACATACCAATTTTAGATAAATTCAAAGATGTGCCAAACTCCAAAGAGTTTGCAGATGCAACTGCAATGCTTGATTCTCAGTTAAGCGAGTACAACAAAGAAAGGGCAGATATTGAAAATGTGGAGATACTTAACAATAAGGGTGTAATCCTTTATGCAACAAATCCAGATAAGATAGATGAGATAGGAGATTTGTTGTGGGATAAAATTGGTGCAGTGAGTTTAAACGGAGATGAGATAGTTACCACTCCAGCACATCTTGATGAAAATCATGTATCATTGCATGTGTTGAGAAACGTGTTTAGTCAAGATGGCAAACACATTGGATACATCAATGCAGAAGTTAATCTAGATAACATACTGCCAATAATTTCCACATATTCAGGACTTGGCAATACTGGAGAGTCAGAACTAGCAATGAGAACAGGTTCAGGATTTGTATTTGTAAATGAATTAAGACACGAAGATAATCCAGGATTAACAATGCACAGAGTAATTGGTGGAGATACAGCACTGCCAATGCAAGAGGCAGTGCAGGGAATTTCAGGTAAGGGTAAAAGCATAGATTATCGAGGAGAGCCAATCATTGCTGCATGGGATTACATCCCAGGATTTGAGTGGGGAATAGTTACTAAAATTGATACTGCTGAAGCTACAGCAGATACCCAAGCACTTGCAGTAAATCTGTTAATAATTAATGGTACAGTAATTGCAACTGCAATACTCATTAGTGTCATAGTATCACGTTCAATTACAAAACCAATCAACTCTCTTCGAGACAAAGTCATTAGATTTGGTGCATCATCATCATCATCATCATCATCATCTACTGGAGAAAACGAGATTGAAATTTTAGACAAAGAGTTTGAAAACATGA
>JAANXA010000005.1 GCA_018263505.1 Candidatus Nitrosopumilus sp. | reverse complement strand
TCTATCTCCACCTTCTCTTCTTCTATCTCCACCTTCTCTTCTTCTATCTCCACCTTCTCTTCTTCTATCTCCACCTTCTCTTCTTCTATCTCCACCTTCTCTTCTTCTATCTCTGAAATTCCTCTCATCACGTCTAAATGATTGAGGTGATCTGGTATCTTTTTCAGTTGGAGTTTCGTATTTTTTACTTATTTCCCCAACTCTGATATTGAGTTTTTCAAGTAAAGTTTCATTCAATCCTTCTCCATAAACGTCAACTCTAGCTGCAATCACAGCTTTGGCAGCTATGGCCCTGGCAATTTTTCCTCTTTGCCATCTTGGAGCTGCATGAACCATTGCATGCTGGAATAATAGTCCGTGTTTTGGTGGTTGAGATCCTGTTTTCAATGATCTGAATAATGCTTTTTCAGCACCTAACACTTGAATTGTACTTGCAGGAAGAGATGCCATCTTTTTGAGACTTCCTGCACGTCCTAGAATTCTTGCACCTACTGCGGTTCCAAGAATTGCTGAAATATTTGGAGCAATTGTTTGCATTTCTGATTCAACGTGCTCTTCTAATTTTTTACGTAACTCATGAAAATCTAAAATTTGTTTTGCAATTGATTGTACGATAGATAAATTGACATCTGAGATGTCCCCTCCTCTACTTTTTGATGATATCAGTGATAACATTTCAACTTTGGATTCTGGAAAACCAGCATCTTCAAAAATCTCTTTTGTTAATGATTCTCTTTTTCCTGCCATTACAATTTGCGCATATCCATTAATACTGTCAATAATGTTATCTAGTTCTGGAAAATGTAATCCATACCATTCTCTTAATCTTGAACTTAGTGCATTTGCAATTTTATCAATTTCATCTAACGAATTAATTGCCTGAATAATATGAAGATCTGGACTTTCTGAAACTTCTGTAACTTTTGATGATGATAATCCTAAAGCAAATTCTCTAAGTTTCCCTAATGCATCTTGTGGGTTTGAAGCAAAACCTGAATCAACAATTATTTGTGGTTTTGATGCTTGAATGATTTCTAATTTAGAATCATCCATTATTTGGCAATCGATATTATTTTTTTTCAAAATTGCAAGTAACGATTCATCACTTACTGCAAATCCTCTTTGAACTGAAAACAAGTAATTGATGAGCTCATTGAGTTTTGCTTCTTTTTTCTTCACAAGAAGATATTCTTTTACATTATTTGAGAATGAAAATGCTCTTTCAAGTCTCTCTTCATTAAAAACTGAAATTCCTAATTCTGTTAATATTACAGAATACATAGATAGATCAACTTAACTGACCTTTAAAAAAGGTACCAGAATTAGAAATCAACTATTATATTCGAAACTTAGTCATTAATCAAAGTGGAACCTAGTATAACAACTTCCATAGGCCAAATTCAATTAAAACGTCCAGTAATGCTTGCATCTGGAATTTTAGGAATTTCTTTGGATGTATTTAATCGTCTATATCGCTCAGGTGCAGGTGCTGTCGTAACAAAATCCCTTAGTACTGAACCTTGGGAAGGCTATCCAAATCCAACCATTTTCAGTATAGGTGGTGGTGGCTGGATGAATGCTGTAGGGTTATCTAATCCTGGAGCTCCAAATTTTGCAAAAATGATTGAACCAAATAATGATGTACCAATAATTGTAAGTTTAGTGGGATCAATTCCTAAAGATTTTGAATTGATGATTAAACAATTTGAAAACTGTAAAGTTACTGCATATGAGTTGAATCTTTCTTGTCCTCATGTTGCAAAAGTTGGATTGGAAGTTGGTGATGATCCTGAATTGGTAAAAGAAATTGTAACTACTGCAAAAAACTCTACAAAAACCCCTGTAATTGCTAAAGTTGGATTGGGAACCACTCATTATCTAAAAACTGTAGGAACTGCTATCGAATCTGGAATTGATGCAATTACTGCAATTAACACTGTTCGTGCAATGGCAATTGATGTTGAAACACAACGACCAATTTTGAGCAACAAATTTGGAGGATTATCTGGTACTCCAATCAAGCCAATTGCATTAAGATGTGTTTATGAAATTTCTTCAAAATATGATATCCCTATAATTGGATGTGGTGGAATTTCCACTTGGGAAGATGCAGTTGAATTTTTCTTGGCTGGTGCCTCTGCAATTCAACTTGGAAGTGCAATTGGTGATAATTGGATAAGTGTTTTTGATGATATAAACAAAGGAGTTTTGAAATATATGAAAAAGAAAAATTATTCTACAATACAGGAAATGATAGGACTTGCAAAGAAATCATAACCATACAACAATTGTTACTGTTGAAAAAGTAATTAATGAAACACCTACCGTTAGGACACTTGTTTTTTCAGATGAAGTAATGTCACAAGCTCTACCTGGACAATTTGCAATGGTTTGGATTCCTGGAATTAATGAATTACCTATGAGTATTATGATCTCTGAAGAATCTGGTAAAACTGCATTTACTGTAAGAAAACATGGTTCTGCATCAACTGGTTTATTCAATATTGAGGAAGGTCAACAGATTGGTGTTAGAGGACCTTATGGAAATTCATTTGATGTTAAAGAAGGAAATCTTTTGTTAGTTGGTGGTGGAACTGGTCTTGTCCCTATGATGCGGTTGTTAACTTTTGTAAAACCTACTGACAATGTTACTGTTTTAATTGGTGCAAAATCTAAAGACGAAGTATTTTTTGAAGATTTGGCAAATAGTCTTTTGAAAAATAATTCTCACAAAATCATTGTTTCAACAGATGATGGAAGTTATGGTGAAAAAGGATATGTTACTGATTTGGTTGAAAAACTTGTCAGCGAAAATCCTTATGATGGTGTCTATGTTTGTGGTCCTGAAATAATGATGCACAAAACTGTACTTGCCGCCAATTCTAAGAACATTTTTGTTCAAGCAAGTCTTGAACGTATGATGAAATGTGGTGTTGGAATTTGTGGTAGTTGTTGTATTGGCGAAGATCTTGTTTGTAAAGATGGAACTATATTTGATGGAAATCATTTATCTCAAAATAAAGAATTTGGTATTTTTCACCGAAATAAGGCCGGAATTTTAGAAAATTATTAATTTTTGCTAGCAAGGTTTAAAATAAATCACAAAATCATTTTCATGAAGATAATGGGAACTCCAAAGATTGTTCTAACTGCTGATCGTACTTTGATGTCTCCTTATCGTGGATTATCTTTAGCAACATTTTTTGGATGTGCACCTGCGCTTGATCCTCATAGGGATCCAAAGAGTTTCTGGTATAAGATTTTGGGAAAGCAAGTCACTCCAAAAGTATTATTTGATTTTATCTGTAATTGGTCTCCTGATATTAACGGTGCTGCAAAATATGCTCCATATGGATTAAGAAAATTAGAATCTGGTTTATTACGTGACGGTTTTGCTCGAAGTGATGTAGTTATTGCTCATCCAAATCATATTGAAAAATTTATTGGTCCTGAAACTGAAGTAATTGGAACTTATGAAATGGATCCTCTTGGAATGGGTCCTGTGACTATGACATTTACTTATGGTAGAAAACAAACATCTTATGATGAATTTTACAATGCTGAATTACACCATAGAATTAAAGCTGCAAAAGCAAGAACTGGAAGTAAAGCTAAAGTAATTTCTGGTGCATCTGGAACTTGGCAGTATAATTATGATCCTGAAAAAATTGAAGAGTTTGGAATTTATGCAATTTTAGAAGGTGAACTTGGTGGCATAGCTCCAGAAATTGATGGTCATGCTGGAAGATTCTTTAATTATTTGATTAATGGCGATTTTGAAAATATGGATCCTTTCAGAAAGAGAAGTGACTTTAAAGTTAACATTAAAGAATTTGAAAGGAATAATAAAAAAATTCATGGACGGTTTGTCAATTTTTGGGATAGACCTGATTTGGATGAAATTCCAGATATTATTGAACCTAGTATGCATGGAATGGTTGAGGTAATGCGTGGTTGTGGACGTGGTTGTAAATTTTGTGATGTAACATTACGTTCTTTGAGATATTATCCTGTAGAGAAAGTTAAAAAAGAAATTGAAGTTAATATTAAAAAAGGCGGTTCTAAATCTGCCTGGATTCACAGTGATGATATTTTTGTTTATGGTATGGATCCTAGAACTGCAAAAGGAATGGAACCCAATAGAGAAGCATTAGAAGAACTGTTTACTGGAATTATGTCCACTGGTGTAGAACATACTAATCCAACACATGGAACTTTAGCTGGTGCCATAGCTGATGAAAAACTCCTTCCAAATCTTTCAAGAATCATGAAAGCTGGTCCTGATAATATGATTGGTGTCCAAGCTGGATTTGAAACTGGAAGTTTGAGATTAATTGGTAAATATGCTGACAGAAAACTTGCACCTTACAAACCTGAGGAATGGCATTGGGTTGTAAAAGAAGGTGTAAAAGCAATGAATGAAAATTACTGGATTCCTGCATTTACTTTGATAATGGGATTGGATAATGATGAACAACCTGAAGATTCATGGGAAACTATTAGATTACTAAGTGAATTAGAACATGAACAACCTGAATCGATGTTCACTGCAACTGCTCTAACATTTGTCCCAATCGGATTATTAGAAAATGCTAATTTCTTTAACATTGGTCAGGAGATGACTCCTGCACAATTAGGTGTTCTTTACAAAACATGGCAGCATAATTTCAAATATGCTATTAAAAAATTCATGACAAAAACTGGTTCTAAAGGACCTCAGAGATACTTCTTTAATGCTATTGCAAGATCTCTTGGAGGTGTACCTCTTGGTGCAATGGAAAAATATGCTCGTAGAAAGAGTCGTGAACATGAAAGAGTTATTGAAACTGTCAAAAACAAGTATTGGTAGTTATACAAATACATAAATTCACTATTTTTTAGTCTAAAACATGGCAACACACGGCTCACTTACTAAAGCAGGTAAAGTACGAGGTCAAACTCCTAAAGTTGAAGGAAGAAAGATTGTAGGTACCAGTTCTAGTGTTGCAAATAAAAGTAATTTCAAAAAGCGATTTGCTTTAGGAAGATTCCCTGGCCAAAACAAACCTGGTCAAAGAAGAAAACGACGATAATATTTCATTCACAATTTCTTATTTACGATCAAATTTTAAAACAATACTCTTATAAAGTACTGGTACCGTACCTTACGGTATGGTAGAAGATTTAAGATTAGATAGTTTAGAGGGCGTAGGTCCTGTAACTACAAGAAAATTATCTGATGCAGGTATCCACAACGTCATGGACCTCATCGTTAGAGGTCCTGTAGAAATATCCGAAATTACTGGAATGGAAAAGGATACTGCTGAAAAAATTGTCAATAAAGCCAGACAACATTTAGTTGAGGGTGGTTTAATTGCTAAAGATTTTATCAGTGCAAGTGAAATTTACAAACATAGACAAAGTATTGGTAAAATTACAACTGGTACTAATTGTCTTGATACACTATTTGATGGTGGGATTGAAACTCAATCTTTGACAGAAGTTTATGGTGAATTCGGTTGTGGAAAAACCCAATTTGCACATACATTATCTGTAATGGTTCAAAAGTCAAAAGAGGAAGGTGGTCTTGAAGGTGGTGTCTTATACATTGACACTGAAAATACTTTCAGACCTGAAAGAATCATATCTATTGCACAAGCTCATGAAATGGATCCAGAAAAAATATTGGATAACATAATTGTTGCTCGTGCATATAACAGTGCACACCAAACCTTAATTCTAGAAGAAGCTGGTTCTATAATTGAAGAAAATAATATAAAATTAATTGTTGCAGATTCTGCAGTTGGATTATTCCGTTCTGAATATCTTGGACGTGGAACATTATCTGTAAGACAACAAAAACTAAATCATTTTGTTCATCTGTTGTCACGAATTGCGGAAACTTACAACTGTGCTGCACTTGCAACTAACCAAGTCATGGCATCCCCTGATGTCTTCTTTGGTGATCCAACACGTCCTATTGGAGGAAATGTGGTTGCACATACAAGTACTTACAGAATATACTTCAAGAAATCAGGTAAGAAACGAATTGCTAGAATGGTGGATAGTCCTCATCATCCTGAAGAAGAAGTAATCTTTGCTTTGGGCGAGGCTGGAGTTATTGATCCTGAAGAGACTGAGAAAAAAACTAAAAAGACTACTAAAAAAGCAGCAACCAAAAAGACTACTAAAAAAGTAAAAGAACCTGAAGTAGAAACTACAGTGGAAACACCTGAAGTAGAAACTACAGTGGAAACACCTGAAGTAGAAACTACAGTGGAAACACCTGAAGTAGAAACTACAGTGGAAACACCTGAAGTAGAAACTACAGTGGAAACACCTGAAGTAGAAACTACA
>JAANXA010000049.1 GCA_018263505.1 Candidatus Nitrosopumilus sp. | reverse complement strand
TTGTACACTTTGATAACTAATGAAAATTTCATTAAAGTTAGAATCGACAAATCATTTGTTCAAATTATCAACTTTTTTTGTGCACATATGAGCAAAATTTAATTCATTTTCAATCATTTATTGATTTTATCAATCAAAAATGTGGGATTGATCTTTTTCACACTAGAAAAATAAAGAACCTATTTCATAGATACTTATGAGTAAAATTACTGATGAAGATCGAGAACGTATAAGCCTATTGCAATTGGTCACTAGTTCAAAAAATGAATTTAACAATCTAACTTTGGATCAATTGAATCGATTACAACAATTGATTGAGAAAAAGGATTACAGTCATGATAAAAAAGCAAATAAATCCAAATCCAAATTACTGAAAAAAATCAATGTCAGGATCTATGAATTGACTGAAGGTAGGGGAATTTGGGGTTGATCAACTATGTACAAATATTCTAAATGATTTCTCAAAATAATGCCAAATCATCTTTCTTCGGAAACCAGTCCATATCTATTACAACATGAGAATAATCCTGTTGACTGGTATGGTTGGAATGAAACATCATTAAAAAAAGCAAAATCTGAGAATAAACCCATTTTTCTAAGTATTGGATACAGTGCATGTCATTGGTGTCATGTAATGGCTCATGAATCATTTGAAAATGATGAAATTGCTAAATTTATGAATGAAAATTTTGTAAATATCAAAGTTGATCGAGAAGAACGTCCTGATATTGATGAAATATATCAAAAAGTTTGTCAAATAGCAACTGGTCAGGGTGGTTGGCCTTTGAGTGTTTTTCTTACACCAGATCAAAAACCTTTCTACGCTGGAACTTATTTTCCTGTATTGGACTTGTACGGACGTCCTGGATTTGGAAGTATTTGTAGACAACTATCTCAAGCGTGGAAAGAAAAACAAAAAGATGTTGAAAAATCAGCTAAAAAATTTCTTAACAGTTTACAAAAAACTGAAACTACTATTCCTACTTCGAAACTAGAACGAGTAATTCTTGATGAGGCTGCTTTTAATTTATTACAATTAGGTGACTCAATAAATGGTGGATTTGGCACTGCTCCAAAATTTCCAAATGCTGCAAACATTTCATTTTTATTTCATTATGCCAAAATTTCAGGACATTCTAAATTCACTGAATTTGCATTAAAAACTCTCAAAAAAATGGCAAAAGGTGGAATTTTTGATCAAATTGGAGGTGGATTTCATCGTTATTCCACTGATGCAAAATGGTTAATTCCCCACTTTGAAAAAATGCTTTATGATAACGCTTTGATTTCCATAAATTATGTTGAGGCATATCAGATCACAAAAGATCCATTTTATCTTGAGGTAGTAAAAAAAACACTTGATTTTGTTTTACGTGAAATGGTTTCAAATGATGGCGGATTTTTTTCTGCATATGATGCAGATTCTGAAGGTGTAGAGGGAAATTTTTACGTTTGGTCAAAGAAACAAATTGATGAAATCCTTGGAGATAATTCTGAAATTTTTTGTTTATTTTATGATGTTACTGATGGTGGGAATTGGGAAGGAAATAATATTTTGTGTAATAATTTGAATCTTTCAAATATTGCATTTAATTTTGGAATTTCAGAACAAAATGTTCTGGAAATTATAGAATCTTGTTCTAGCAAATTATTGAATGTTCGTTCAAAAAGAGTTTCTCCTGGATTGGATGATAAAATTTTAGTTTCATGGAATTCATTAATGATTTCTGCTTTTGTAAAAGGCTATTGTGTTACTAATGATATTCGATATCTAAATGCTGCAAAAAACTGTATTTTGTTTATTGAAAAAAATCTTTTTGAATGTGGCAAATTGTTGAGAACTTGTAAAAATGGAACCAGCAAAATCGACGGTTTTCTTGAGGATTATTCCTATTTTATTAATGCGTTACTTGACATATTTGAAATTGAACCTGATTCAAAATATCTTGAATTATCTTTAAAATTGGGTACTAATTTAGTTGATAATTTCTGGGATTCTGAAAATAATTGTTTCTTTATGACTTCTAACTCTCATGAGAAATTGATCATCCGACCAAAAAATAATTACGATTTATCTTTACCTTCTGGAAATTCTGTTTCTGCTTTTGTAATGCTAAGATTATATCATTTTTCACAAAAATCCACTTTTCTTAAAATAACTAATAATATTTTAGAATCTCAGGCACACATTGCTGCAGAAAATCCCTTTGGATTTGGATATCTACTAAATACACTTGCTATTTTTTTAGAAAAGCCTGTTGAAATTAATATCATAAATACTGAAAATTCTAATATCTCTAAACATATTTTTGAAACTTATCTTCCTAATTCATTTAAAGTTGCAATAAATGATCGTTCTCAATTAGAAAAATTATCTAAATATCCTTTTTTTACTGGTAAGAAATTCAATTTTAAAACTTCTGTTTACATTTGTAAAAATTTTTCTTGTTCTTTACCTCTTGTAAGTATAAATGAAATAAATTCTAATCTTTAACTCTTTTTTAAATCCACTAATATTATTTCCCCTACTTGGGGCCTGTTCATATTATTGTATCTTGATTTTGGCATTGCCATTGTAATTTGCGTTTGTTGATATGATTTAACATTGACTGTTGGTTGAGCTTGTAAAATTGCTTCTAATAATGGCATTACCTGTTCTTTAGTTTCTGAATCTAATTTTTTTCCAACATTGTCTATGATCATTTGTTTTTGTGAAATTGGTTCGGTTGAAACATTTTCGACTAATGTTAATTGAATCATTTGACCATTATCTATAATTTGTGTAATTTTAAATTCGTTTATTGCTGACAATGAGAATCTATTTTTTTAATATGATTTATCTCTAGCGAATTGAAAAATATAATACCATCACTGCAGTAACAATTGCAGATGATACTCCTAGATAAAATATTATTTTACTCCCATCAATCTTCATAATTTAATTTGAATTTCATTAAAATTAAACTGTATCTATTTTTTATTGATTTTTTTTGATACTAAATTATAATTCAGAAATATTATTTTTCATCTTTATCTATTTCTCTGTCATCTTTTTCTTTTTCATTAGATTGTAAAATTTTAGGTTCTAAAATGGCTTTTTTTATCAAGGGTGCTCTATCTTTCATTATTTGATTAAATTCTTTCACATCATCCAAATCTGGTACTTGTTGTTGATTTTGATATGCTTGAAGGAATCCTGCATATACACAACCAGTAATTATTCCAAATGCTGTATCTGCAATAGATCTTATTTCGGGCACAAAATTTTCTGCAATTTGTCTATATGATTCTGATTCGTTGATGTAATAGTCTACAAGACTGTCGATGAATTCTTTATTTTCTTTAGATATGGTCATTATTTCTTATTTCCTACCTTAGTTTATTTAATTGTCTTTTGATTAATCGTTTATTTATTCATGAATAATTTTGAAATATGTTGTGGAAATTAGATCTTGATGAAGAATTTTTTCGTATATACGATTCTAAACGATTGATTGCAGGTTATTTTGATCCCGATTATGGTGAAATTTTTCCCAAAGATAATGCTGAACAAATCATTTCATCTATGCAAAAAAATCACGATCCTATTTTGGGAGGCATGTTAATGGTTCCTCTGGTAAAATTTCGTTTATTTGATACTGATTTGGATACTATTTTATCAAATGTACAAGAAAATGTATCTCGGGTTTCTAAACATTTAGAAAAATGGTTCAACTTTACATCTGATGCTCAAATTAAATTTCATTCTATTCGAATATCTCACACTGATCAAGATATGTTAACAATTACGTTTCCGATTATTTTTTCAAAACCTACACCACTTGAAAAAAACAAACTAATGAATGAAATTTTTCCCATTTTAGATTTGTTACAAAAATCTGATTTATTGTGAATTGTGTTTTATCATATTTTATTGATCATGGTAAATGATCAATCTTCCATTTTTGAGCATCGTTTACACAATTAAACCAATCAATTTCAATCTCATCTGTATCAAAATTTCCTGATTCATTTTTAAATTTATTGTCACACTGTCTTTTCATATTTTCTGCTACCTGGATTACCTTCTGTGTTAATCCCATTTGTGGTGCTTCAAAATCTTCTGATTCATCATAATTTTTAATTCCTGTTTTTGCAGAATAAAATTCAACTAGTCCTAACATTTCATATTCTAATGATTCTTGAAATTGTGTATCTGAACGTACTTTTGCTGATTCGTCTCCTGTTTTTATCCATTTAATGAATTCTGTATCACTTTCCAACTGTGTTTCTGAAGATATTTTTAACAGATCTACTGAACTTTCAAATAATTCTGGTGGTGTGAGCATATCATATTTTGCAATTGTCTTTTCAAATTCTTCTACATGTGACTCATAGAATTTTGATAACTCTTCTTTTGTAATATCTCCTTCTTCCCATCTAGTTTTTTCAGAATAAAATTTTGTTTGTAATTCTTTGACTTCCACTTGAATTTGTTCTAATTCTACTCCAAATTGTAATCCTTTTTGTTTTGTTTGATCCAATGAATAATTATACACTCCAATTGCCACGACAATTGAAATTGCAATAATTCCGATAATGATATTTTGAATTTTTTTCTTTTTCAAAGATAATCTAAATAATTACCATTTTCGTCTAATTTTAATTCAATTGTAAACTCTGTACCGCTGATAAATGAATCATTTCTGGTTGTTCTAACTCTCCCTACCACTAATTCATATGGCCATATCTCTACAACTATTGAACCTACTTTTGCATTAGGTGTTTCAGTTAGAACGATATCTTCTCGTTTAACTCCATGTTTTTCTAACATTAAGAGAGTGTGATCTACTAGTGGTTGAGGGTTGTTGTAATTTAATACCCAAACTGTCCCTTCATATTCAATTTTTTCCAATTTGAAATTGTTCCGAATTATCTCATATAACAATTATTCTAAATTTAGAAAACTTGAATCACTGATTTTTTTAACCAATATTTTTTAATTAATAATTTATTATCTACTGATAACATTTAATGTCATTGTACTTACAACTCTAGAAAGTTTTCTAATCACTGCAATTGTTTTTTCAAATCCTTTCTGATCTTCTGTTTGAATTTCAGCAATCACATCATATGCACCAAATGTCAAGTATGCATTACTGATATTTTGCATTTGTTTTAATTCATCAACGATATATTCTTCTGCTCCTAAATCACAATTTAATAAAATAAATCCTTTATGCATTACTCTCTTGTTTTAGTTAATAGTAATCGGGTCTTTAAGTTTTACAGTTTTACCATCTACTACGTCCACCGTAGCTATTTTTACTATCTCTATCTCTATACCTTTTTCTTCCTCCTCCTCTATCATCTCTATCTCTACCTCGTCCATAACCTCCAGAACGACCTCCGCCCCTGGAATAGTTTGATCTAGATTGTCCTCCATACCTTCTTGATGGCATTTGTCTCTTTAGTGGATCCGGAATTGAAATTTCAATTCCCATTTCTTGATTCAAGTCTCTTAATGGAACTTTGATTTGACGTTTGATTAAATTCCAATCTCCTACTGATGAATAAGATACAAATGTAATTGCCCTTCCTTTTGCACCTGCTCTTGCTGTTCGTCCAATTCTGTGGAAATAGGCCATCTCTACATTTGGAACATCGTAATTAATTACTAATTCTACTCTTGGAACATCTATACCTCTTGATGCAACATCAGTTGCAACTAAAATATCTGCTTTCCCACTTCTAAATTTCCCCATTGATTGCTCTCTTCGATGTTGTGACATATCTCCTTCAATTGCTACTGCATTGTATTTTTCTTGATGGAGAAATTTTGCAACATCTCTAGTTCTATATTTTGTTGAACAAAAAACAATTGATTGACCTTTGATTGGTTTGATAAAATCAATTAGATACTTGAATTTGTCTCTATCTTTAATTACTAAATATGATTGATCTATTCCTTCTCCACTTAGATCATCTGCATCTAAAAGAAATTGTTTTGGATTTTTTAGATACTCTTCTGACAGTCTTAATATTTCTGTAGGCATCGTTGCTGAAAATAATGACATCACCCTGTCTTCTGGTGCTAAATCTAAAATGAATGAAATGTCGTCTATAAATCCCATATCTAACATTGTGTCTGCTTCATCTAGAACAATATGTGAGATATCTCTAAGTTCAATTGAACCTCTTTTCAGATGATCAATTAATCTACCTGGTGTTGCAACTACAATTTCAACTCCTCTATGTAATGCATCTAATTGAACACCCATTCCTTGACCTCCATACACTGTAGCTACTTTGAGTTTGGTATGTTTTGCAAACTTTTTAATTTCATCACTGATTTGAATTGCAAGTTCTCTTGTTGGTGCCATGATTAAACCTTGAATTCCATTTTTTGGTTGAATTTCTTGTAACATTGCTAATGCAAATGCTGCAGTTTTACCTGAACCAGTATGTGCTTGTCCTACAACATCTCTACCTGTTAGTAGTACTGGAATCACTGCTTCTTGAATTGGAAATGCTTCTTCAAATCCTTGATCTGTAATGCCTCTAAGTATGTCCTCTTTTATTCCTAAATCTTGAAATTTTGTCATTTTGTTTTTTCTCTTAAGCAATGACGAAAAGCTTCATTGCTTGCTCGTCATTATTCCGATAATCGCAGTGCATGAAATGGTCTAATAAACGCTTGTTATTTTTTCATTTTTCTAATTGTGTTTCAATTACTTTTTTGAAACTATCAAATGGTTGAGCTCCTTTTAATTCGATAAACCCAATTTTTTCATTTCCTATGAAAAATCCTGGTGTTCCTGAAACCCCATAACTTTGTCCTTCACTCAAATCATTTTTTATTTCATCAATGTATTTGCCGTTTGCTAAACATGATTCAAATTTTGTTTGTTCTAATTCTATTTCTGTTGCATATTGATTAAAAATAGATAATGCGTTGATTGTATCTTGTTTGTTCCACTTTTTTTGATTATCAAATAATTTGTCATGCATTTCTTTAAACTTCCCTTGTTCATTTGCACATTCAGCTGCAACTGATGCAGGTAATGCGTTAGGATGAATACTTTGTATTGGGAAATCTCTAAACACTAACTTGACTTTTCCATGTTTAATATATTCTTCAAAAATCAACGGAAATGTTTGTGTATTGAATCTTTCACAAAATGGACATTGAAAATCTGAAAATTCAATTATTGTAATTTCTGCATTTATGTTGCCTATGACTGGATCATCATCTGCTGAAATTTTAATCGGATTCGTTGGTTGAGTTGCCGATAATTGTTCTTGTAGTATTTTTAATTCCAATTTGGAAATTGCATCTTGTAATTGTTCTTGTGATACTTGATTTGAGTTAAAATTTGATATGTAAGAACCTGCAAAAAAAGCAGCTACTCCTATAACTATGATGATGCCAATGATCATTCCTTTAAATGTGGATTTTTTGATTGAGATTGACTGTTCTTTAGGCTGTAAGTCTTCTGAAATTATCGGCTCATTACCCTCATTTGATTCAAAACCTTCTGAATTCATTTGATCTGTTCGAAAATTCAGTATACTTAACCTTATTGACAAAAATTCTTTTTACGATATTTGAAAATTTTAAAAGCCAATGACGGGATCCGAACCCACGACCTACTGATTACAAATCAGTTGCTCTAACCAGGCTGAGCTACATTGGCACAAAATAAAATAAAATTTTTCAGGTTTAAAATGTTACCGCGAGTGATGGTGACCATTCTTTACCTGTCAATTTATAATATTGTCATTTTTTGATAGTAAATATGCGATACATTGAACCTACTAGAGTCAAAGTTTTAATGATGATGTTTTTTGCAACTGGTTCTATTGGTATTTTGATTGGATTATCTGGTTTTACACCTGCTAATTTTAAAATAATGATTACTTTCATGGGTGTGATTAATCTAGGACTGGGTGCATTTTTTACATTCTTGTTTCTCACCCAAACCAAAAAAGATCCAGACAAAAGAAAGAAAAAAAAACACCGTGATTAGTTTTAAAAATTCAAATTTTATTAAAATATAAATAATATTTTTATTTCATCTATTCAGAAATGTTGGATCTTGTTGCAAAACAGTTGTTTCTTACAAAAGGCAAGGGCATTCATGCAGATAGACTCACTAGTTTTGAATATGCATTAAGAGATGCTGGAATCGCGGGAACAAATCTTGTATTAATTTCTAGTATTTTTCCACCTGAAGCAAAATTAATTTCCAGAAAAGAAGGATTGAAAAAAATTCATCCTGGACAAATTCTATTTACAATTTATTCTAAAAACCAAACTAATGAACCGCATCGAATGTGTTCTGCATCTGTTGGAATTGCACAACCTAAAGATACAAGTAGATATGGATATCTCTCAGAATACGAATCTTTTGGACAAAATGAAACACAGGCAGGAGATTACGCTGAGGATATTGCAGCACAAATGCTTGCATCTTCGTTAGGCATTCCATTTGATGTTGATAAGAATTGGGATGAAAAAAGACAACAGTGGTCAATTTCTGGTCAGATTTACAATACTCATAATGTAACTCAATCTACTAGAGGTGATAAAGACGGAAAATGGACCACTGTGTTTGCTGCAGCCGTTTTATTGCTGTAATTATTTTCTTTTGTACCCTTTAAGATAAAATAATGCTGCTATAATTGCTATAATTGAAATTATAACAACTACATATGTTGATTCATCTAATTCTAATTGCTCATCCCCTAATGTGAATTTTAATTCATTTTGATTAATTGATGTCTCTTGACCGAAAATAAACTTCCCTTGTATTTTTTGTCCTTCTTCAGGATCAAAAATCCACCCTTTCTCTGTAATTTCTAGAGGGATTTTTTCATCATCTATAATTTGTGTTGGGATGATTTCTCCTTTAACATTTGAAACAAATGTACTTTCAGGCGATAAAACCACTATCTGAATAATGGAATTAAGTGGATAAAACCCATCTGAAAAATAATCTGACCTCTTGATATTTTCAATTTTAAAAAATTCCAATGGACTAATTTTTGAGATTGTCTTTGCTTCATTAGGATAGTCTATGGATAATTTCAATTGTAAAAGTGATTTTGTATCTAATGGAATTAATGAAAATGTCATAACTGAATTTTCTTCATATGACAAATCTTTTGCAATGTTGTAAAATCCTCCACTTTCTCTGATGATTTTTGGAATTAATGTTGCCGAGATTTTTTCATACATTGAACTTGTATCTTCTTGTGGCATAGTGTATACTGCTGAAATCATTCTATTTCCAGAAATTACTCCTGATGTTTCAAGAATATTGTTTAATTCATTACCTGTGTGAATATATGTTGAATGAAATCTTGCGTTTGTATCAAATGCTTGATTTATTTCATTAATGTATAATTCAGATATTTCTTTTGTTGAATCTTGAATGGCAATAATTCCTTTATCTTCGGGATTTCTTTCTATATTTATCATAATGCATGATTCATCAACTACTCCTAGAACACATTGATCTTGATTTGTTAAAATAACTGATTTAATTCTGGAATTATCTCTAACTTTTTGTTCTAATTCTGAAGGTATTCTAATTTCTTGAATGCTGGTACTTTGTAATGTGATAGATGCTGTAACCTTCTGTGAAATACTATTATCTATGATAACTTGTGCTGTTTCTTGAAAAGTTGCAAGGCCCATCTCTTGTGAATATGCAATGTTTGTTGAAATTAGGGCTATTGATAGTAATGCAAAAATTATTAAGATATTTTTCATGAAATTCCACTCTGTAATGAAATTATTAACTTTACTCTACTCATACTTGTATTGCCCTATTTTTTATAAAGCAAAATCGTGAAGCTAATATCTGCCTTTGATCACTAATTTTTGTCATGGCTCTAATTCCCTTTTTAGTTGATATGTTTCAAGATCCTTTATTTTCAATAATCACAATTTTGAGCGCTTTTGGAATTGGTTTATCTCAGGGAATAATCTTAGGTCGTGCAATTTTAATTAGATTTCCACGATTACAAAATCACATCAAAACTGTTTCTGTCTCTTTGTTTATTATCTTTTTAATAAATGCAATTTTAAGCGTCCCTCGTTTTGCATCTCCTGAAAAAATTGAACTTTCTAACCTCTCTGTAAATGGACCTACAGAAATTCTTTCTTCACTTTTTTTAATTTTTGGAACGAATACTGGGTTTCTCACTGTTCTTGCATTGTCTGTAACTGTTATGACTTTTGTAATTCTGAAATTTACCTATCTTAGTGGAATTGTAAAATCTTTTGTATTTTTCTTTAGTATTCTTTTATTGATTTTTACTGGAATTAGTAGATTTACTGAACTTACTCCTAGTGCATTTGAAGTTTTGTTGTATTTTCTTTATCAATTGGGAATCACTATTGGTATTTTGATTGGTACAATTAGAAAAGTTAAACCTAAAAAATTGGATTTGAAATAATTTCAAAGGTTTAAATCAGATATTTTTTGTTTATGACTTGACATCGAATTCAAACCGTTCGGGGGACAAGCTGGTAGTCCATGCGTTGGACTGCCAGCCCCATTTATTCAAATTTAGTTTAGTGCTGATAATGCTTTGACTTGTTCATTGACATAATCAAATCCTTCTTGCCAAAACTTTGGTGATCTTATGTCAAATCCATATTCTGAAAGTAGATTTTCTGGTTTTTGTGAACCCCCTGCCTCTAGAATACTGATGTATGAAGGGACAAAATCTTTTCCTTCTTTTTTATATCTTTGAAATAATGACAATGCGAGTAAATTTCCAAAAGAATATGCATAACAATAGAATGGCGTGTGATAAAAATGAGGAATACAACTCCATTCGATAGCAAAGTCATCTGATATGTTCACTGAATTTCCAAACTGTTCTCTGAGATTTTGTAAATATGTTTTTGAAATTTTGTCTACTGTGGTCCCATTACCAATTTGTTTATGAGCTTCAATTTCAAATATTGTAAAAAATGATTGTCTCAAAATTGTTGCATAAAGATCATCGATTTTTTCTGATAACATGATCTTTTTTTCATTATCTGAGATTTTTTCTGATAAATTATCGTACAATAACAATTCTGAAAAAGTAGATGCTGTTTCTGCTAATGGCAATGGTGCATCTTGAACTAGAATGGATTTGTTTTGTGCTGCTTGACTGTGTACTGCATGACCTAATTCATGAGCCAATGTAAACACATCTCTTGACTTTCCTGTGAAATTCACTAGCACAAATGGTGTAATGTTTGGAGTCAAAGTACTACAAAATGCACCATCTCTTTTCCCTTGTCTAATTTCTGAATCGATATGATTCTCATCAAACACTTTTCGTGCAAAATCTTCTAATGTATTGCTAAACTTTCCAAGTGATTCAAAAACTAGTTTTACTGATTTATTGTATGTATAATTTTTCTCTTTGATATTTGCAGTAGCTGGTGCATAAACGTCATACCTTCTCAATTTTTTCATTTTTAACATTTTTGCTTTTTGTGCAAAAAATTTTTGAAATATTGGAGAATTTTTCCTACAAATCGATAAAAGAGAGTCTATTGTTTTATCGTCAACATCATTTCCAATATTTCTCATAGATATTGGACTCTTGTATCCTCTGATCTCTATTCCTTCATCTTTCCAATTAAGAACTATATTCTGGTATATCTCTCCTATTACTCCTTTATTCTCATTATATTTTGTAAAAATTGTTTTGTAAGCTGTTTCTCTAATTTTTGGATTGGTATTTCGAACAAAATTTGTTAATTCCTCTCTTGTCATTATTTTATTTTTATTTCCAACTCTCATTTGATATTCAAATGCATTTGTTATTTTGTCATACAGTTTTACAAGAGCAGAAATACCCGTAACATCTAATGTGTTAATAATTCGTTCTTCTGGTTCTGATAATGCATATTT
>JAANXA010000048.1 GCA_018263505.1 Candidatus Nitrosopumilus sp. | reverse complement strand
ATGTAACTAATGTTGAAACGTTTATTCAAGCAAATGAATTCTATGAAATTCCACGTGGATTAGACACTTATTATGTTGAAGCAAAACCACCAGGATTTTCAGAGACTGAGTTCTTGGGATTATTATCCTTGGAATTAAGAGGCTCACAAGGAAGAAATCTTGCTGGATATATGGTAGTTGAAAATGATCTTGCTAACTTAGGTGATTTGCAATTCTATGAAATTCCATTAGATTCAACAACAAAATTAATTGGCCCAACAGCTGTAAGAGAAGCACTTGATAGAGATCCTGAATTTGCTCAATTAAAGACACTTTTGAGAAATCCAAGAATTGGTGATAATATTTTGTATCGTGTGGGAGATCATGATGTTTACTTTATTCCTGTATATACTGCAGGCGCTGGTGGAGTGGTTGCTCAATTAGGTACAATTGCTGCAGTAGGTGCAGCATTTAATGGAGAATATTTTGTTGGTTTAGGCGACACTCAAGAAGAAGCATTCAAAGCGTATTTGAAGAAAGTTTCAGGTGTAAAATCATCTGTTACAGTAGCAGATGATAATTATATTGAACTAGAAAAAAATGACAGAATTGATATTCTAAAATCTGTATTTGAACAAAATGAAATTTCAGTTGTTGAACCAACATCGATTCAAATCCCTCTCTCATTTAATGAAGGAAAATCATTTTTCTTTACTGAAAATGATCGTGAGGATGTAGAAGAATTTATGTCTCAATTTATTGATGATTTTGTCAAGCCACGAAGTGAAAGAGTATTCATGTGGACAGATGAAAATATTCTAAACTTTGGAACAATTCTAGTCAAAGATGGAATTTCTGAGATACATTATGTGTCAATTGAGGTAGGGGACTAATTGCTTTTAGTAGTAGATAATGGTTCAATATACACAAAAAATTTAATTGATTTTTTAAATGAAAAAAGTATATCATTTGAAATTCAAATACCACAATTATTAAAATTAAATTCACTTGAGAATTATGATTCTTTTATTTTATCTGGAAGAAGAAAAAATGAAAAAAAAATTAATGAAATAAATTCTAAAATTATTACTTTTTCAATTCAAAATGATTTGAAATTACTTGGAATTTGTTATGGTGCAGAAATTTTAGCTTTAACTTTAGGTGGAACAATAAAAAAATCTAACACTCTTCAGAAAGGATATGAAAAAATTCATATTTTTAAAAATGATTTTATCTCAAATGAAAATATGACAGTTTTTGAAAGTCATGGTTTTGAAATCTCAAAAATACCTAATTTGCTAATTTCTCTTGCAAAATCAAATAATTGTGAATATGAAATTATTCAATATGAAAAAAAACCCATTTTTGGAACTCAATTTCATCCAGAAATGAGTAAAGATGGTCATAGTTTGATTGAAAAATTTTGTTCACTTTGATTGATTTTAATAACTCTGAAAACTTTCTAATTTATGGAACAAGATAATCATGAATTAATTTTACCATTAATTGATGAAGAATCTTCTTGTTTACCTTTACCAATTAATGTAGTTTCAAAATACTGGAATATTGAGTTGCCTATGACTGAAGCCATAGAAACTGCAAAAAAATATTCAGGATTTGATGGAAGTATCTTAATTGAAGGAATAGAATCTGCTGAAAGACATGGTTTAACATGTAAAATAATCAATTCTTCTTTATCTGAATTAAAAAAAATTATTGATGTAGGAATTCCTCTTATTGTAATTTTACCAGGAATTCCTGAAATTACTCAACATGCTTCTGTTATAACAGGATATGATGATGAAGAAAAAACTATTCTTCATTATATTCAAAAAGGTAATCAAAAAGGTGAACAGCAAGAGGGTGCAATACCTCAAAATATTTTTGATAAAGAATGGTCTGAAGAAGGACGACAATTGATAATTTTAGCTCCATATGATAAAATATCTTCAATTAAATTTGAAAATGATTCAAATGAAAAATCTAATAGATTATGTTTTGATTCTGAGAGATCAACTATTTTAAAAAATTATTCTGACTCTATTAATTTTTTGAAACAAGCAATTCAACTTGATCCAAATAATACAACTGCATTAAATTTATTGGGTACAATAATGAATGGACAAAATTTGTCTGAATGCACAAAATATTATGAAAAATGTTTAGAATTTAATGACAAATCATATTTGGCATTAAATGGTCTTGGAAATTTCTATCTTAAAAAAAATGAATTTGAAAAAGCAGAAAATTATTACAATAAAGCAATTGAAATTAACCCAAAAAGATCTGCAAAAATTTACAAAAACCGTGCTTATCTAAGAGAAAAACAAAATAAAAATTCAGATGCAAAAGATGATCTTAAAAAATATTTGAAATATTTTCCAAAAGCATCTGATAGAGGATTAATCGAACAAGCAATTAGAGAATTATGATGCGGAGTACGGGATTTGAACCCGTGAACTTCAGCTTGGGAAGCTGACGTCATACCAGACTAAACTAACTCCGCTTAATTATCATTAATTAATTATGATTAAATATCTTGATTAGAAAATAATACTATGGATGCAAAATGTCCTAAATGTGAAAAAGTTGCAATCTTAAATGAATCTATAACTAAAGTAAAATGCCCTCATTGTAATTTTGAAGCAGATTATGATACGTATATTGAAATTATGAAAGATCAGGCAATCAATATGGTTACTGATTATATTCCTGATAGACCTGGAATTTAATTTTCTTAAATCAAGTTCCTATTTTCTTAAGTTATGAAATATTCATTTGTATTGTGTTAATACATTTGTAACCGTTTTTCCTATTTTTTGACTATTTATCGTATTATTAATCCAAAAATAATGCCCAAAGGTTAATTAGTCGTTCACTGAATTTTTTCAATAATTGACAAACTTCAAGCTTACAATTTCAGATATTAAAGGAAAGTCCATTACTAAAGAACTCAAAGATAGTGATGCTAATCCGCTGTTGGGATTACAATTAGGAAATGAAACTGATGCAACTATTGTAGGATTAACTGGTAAATTAAAACTAACAGGTGGAAGTGACAAATCTGGTGTACCTATGAGAAATGACATTCATGGAGCTGCAAGAAATCAAGTCTTACTTTCAAAAGGAGTTGGTTTACAAGATGCTGAAATTGGACAGAGAAAAAGAAAATTAATGCGTGGAAATACAATTTCTGAAGAAATTTATCAAGTTAATTGTAGATTTGATGGTGAATTACCTGTTGAGGCACCTGTAGAAAATACAGAAGAAAAATCCGAAGACAAAAAAGAATAACTTAACATATACCGATTTTACATTTTGACTCATGCATTGGAGAGAGACACTTCCTGATTGGTATATTAAAAAATATGGATATCAACCATGTGTTAACATTGGAACTGCTGGTCACGTAGATCATGGAAAAACAACTCTTATTCAAGCACTAACTGGTACATGGACTAGTGTACATAGTCAAGAATTAAAACGTGGAATTACAATTCGTGTTGGTTATTCTGATGCTGCTTTTTACAAATGTAAAAACTGTGAAGATCCATTTGGATATTCTACAACCCCAAAATGTAATAATTGTGGAAAAGAAAGTGAATTATCTAGAGTTGTAAGTTTTGTAGATAGTCCAGGACACGAGAGTTTAATGGCAAATATGCTTTCAGGTTCTGCACTAATGGATGGTGCATTATTAATGGTTGCAGCAAATGAAAAAGTTCCTAAACCACAAACAAAAGAACATCTTTTAGCATTACAAACACTTGGAATTCAACAAATAGTTGTAGTTCAAAATAAGGTTGATTTACTTTCTTACCAAGAATCTTTAACAAATTACCAAGATATCACAAAATTTGTTAAAGGAACACATGCTGCAAAATCACCTATCATTCCAATTTCAGCTCAATCTGGATTAAATGTTGATGCATTAATTGGTTCTATAGAATCAACAATCAAAACACCTGAAAGAGATGAGAAAAAAAATACAGTAATGCATGTTTTACGTTCTTTTGACGTAAATAAACCTGGAATAAAATTGAAAAATATCAAAGGTGGTGTAATTGGAGGTAGTTTAACTCAAGGAGTTTTTAATGTAGGTGATGAAATTGAAATTAAACCAGGAATAATTAATGAAAAAAAGAAATCATATGAACCACTATTAACTGAAATAACATCATTAGGAACAGCAGCTGGAATTGTAGATTCTATTAAACCTGGTGGATTAGTTGCAATTGGAACAAAACTAGATCCTTCCATGACTAGAAGTGATTCATTTATTGGTTCAGTCATTGGAAAACCTGGAACGTTACCTGAAAATTCTACACAACTTAAACTAGATGTAAACCTATTTGATTCGGCAGTAGGAATTACTGAAGATGTTAAAGTAAAACCTATTCAATCAGGAGAACTACTTAGACTTAACATAGGAACTGCTCCTGTATTGGGAAAAGTTACAAAAATCAAATCAACAAATGTAGAAATTGAACTTAGAAGACCAGCTTGTATCTTTGAAGATGGAAATGTGGCAATTAGTAGAAGAATTGATGAAAGATGGAGACTAATTGGTGCAGGAATAGTTGATTGAAGTAATCTGTGACACTAGTTTTTTAATTCATCTTGCAACTAAGAGAATAAAAAATATTGATAATTTAGATGTGGAAATAGGTTCAATCTCTTTTATTATTCCTGAAGTTGTTAAAAATGAATTAATACAATTACAACAAATACCAGAAAAAAATCAAGAAATCACTGCAACGTTGAATTTTATCAAATTTTTTAAAACAATTTCTATTTGTGGAAATTATGCAGATCAAGAATTAATTAATTATATTAAAAACAATCAAAGTATTATTGGAACAATGGATAAAGAACTTAAAAAAAAAATTAAACGATTAGGAAGTTCAATTTTATCCATACATAA
>JAANXA010000047.1 GCA_018263505.1 Candidatus Nitrosopumilus sp. | reverse complement strand
AACAATGAATGTGATTTGCCTTCAAAATAAGGAGCAAACACTTTTTCTAACACATGTGTCTTATTTTTTTGTTTTACCAGTTGCATTTTATACACCTAACATAGATACAAATTCTTTTGTATCATCTAGTCCTAACCCTTCAACACGTAATTTAATTGTCTGTACAATTCCAAGAAAAGAATCTCCAAACAAATCTTTTAATGCCGAATTTAGATATTGTGGGTGTTCAAAACACTCAGATATATCAGAATTAAAATTTTTATGAATTCTAGTATTTACTTGTTCTAATAATGCAGGACCAACATCAATAATGGTTTTTGCAACTATTTGAGATACCATATCAGATGTAGTTTCATCAAAATCACCCTCAAATTTTTCTAATAACATACAAAAAAGTAACAAAGTAATAACATAGAGCTTTGTGTGTTTAAAACAAACAAACTAATTAAAAAAATAAAAAAAAGAGTGATTATGGCATGGTTTTAGATTTCAGATCTTTAAAGTTAGATGATTCTGATGACATTAGTTTTTCAACATCAATCAAAACCAAAAGATTGTCATCTGTTTTTGCAATCCCCTGTACAAATTGATTAGTATCAATTGTTCCACGTGGTGCAGGTTCGACATTTTCTTTTGGTAATCTCATGACACGATCTACGTCATCGACTAACAATCCAACAAGAGAATCTTTGACTTCAGCTACTAAAATTCGTGTTTGATCGGTGTTTACTGTTTCATTAGAAAAACCCAACATCATTTTTACATCAACAACTGGGATGATCATTCCTCGTAGGTTGACGATGCCTTTTATGTGGGAGACAGTATTTGGGACACGAGTGATAGCATCAAGTGTTCGAATCTCCTTGATCTGCTCTATTGGAATACCATATTCTTCATTTTTCTTAGTTGTAGCATTTTCTAGTGAAAAGATTACAACTTGTAATGTATCTGAAGTTACTGTTTGTGTACTCAACAATTATTCACTAATGACTAAATCATGAAACGAGTAATATCTACCAGTATGTTTGAAATGAACAAACAATTGGCAAACAAGTACCAATATTTGAAAATATCAAGTATTTATTTCAGGGATTAGTTTAGTAATTGTATTAGAAGATAGTTTTAACACCCTGTTATGTAACATGTTGTTTTTTCTTAAATCACGTAACGTGTCTAAAGATTTTGTTGCAAGTTCTACGGCATGTCTTGCAGTGTTTGCATGACCTATTCCGCAATTCAATGTTATTCCCATAGTTCTAGAGATATAATCTAGAAAAAGTTTAATATTGTTTATTGCATCTGCTGTAGAAATAACCATATAGTTATCACCACCCATAAAAAATGTAAGAGAGTCATAATCTAGAAAAAATTGTGACATTTTATCATGTAATGATAAAACTATAGAAGATATTTCATATGGGGATTTTGATTTGGATGCATGTGTTACTCCGTCAATGTCAATATGCATAATCATTACATCAGATGGATTAGTGTACACATTACCACGTACACTATTAATATTCAGATTGTGTTTTTTATGAATTTTCAAATTAGTTGAAAGAGGGGTGTTAGAATAATCAAAAGTAATAGAAAAAGGTAGATTGAATTTGTCATTTAGTTGTGTTTTAATTATGATATGATCAAGATCAGACATTCCATTAGTTATTGCAAAAAATTCATCACCACGGTTTTGAAAAACTATCGCATTATGTTTTGAAAACAAGTGATGCAAGTATGAATAAATTTCAGATTGTAATGATTGTAATTTGTGTTCTCTATCAAAACCAAGAGTATGAGTCCAGGGACCATAATCATCAATTCTAATTATAGATAATTGAATCATGATAAAAATAAATCCTCAAATTTTAATTCTAAAACAGCTCCATCATACATGAATTCGACAATAATTTCATAAGGTAAGATCATAAAAATCACTAAACAATATTTTCAAGTTCTAGTAATTCTTGCCCATCAATAAATGGAATTCCGTATTTATCAGCATATTTTTGAGCTTTTGAGACAGTCATGGCCAAATAAGTTTCAGGATCCATCATTTCACAAATTGCAGCAACTGGTGGAAGTTTTGCAAGATTCATCAAATATACCGACATTTCAGTGTGGCCTTGTCGAGATTTTAAAAGACCATCAGAGGCAATTAATAAAGGAACATGTCCAGGAATTTTAAATTCTGAGGTGAATCTATGTTTTTTGTTAGAAATATTACTTTCAATTATTTTTGATAAAGAAGATATGGTCATACAACGATCATTATCAGTAATTCCAGTATAAGTTTGAATGTGATTTAGATACAATGAAAAAGTTGGATGATCACCGTAAGGTGCTGTGCCAATGATCATATTTTTTTGTTCAGAATCAAGATAATCAGAGTGATTTAATATTTCATGCATGTATGATAAACCAAACTCAGATGCGACATCGTAACTAATTGTTGCACAAATTAGACCTCCACCAAAACGTCTCATTCTAGAAATATGTTCAGGAGTTAAATGTTTTCCAGAAGTAATCATATCAACTTCATCCTCACGATTTCCAGAATCATGGACAAGGACAAAATCCCCACATTTCAAAGAGTCAAGAGCTTTATCGATATTCACACATACGAACACCATATTTTGTATATCAAATGATGGATGATCATTTCAAACAAACGAAAATAAATTTAAAAATAATTATGGGTATTAAATCAATTTATTATAATAACAATCATAGAATATGTCAAAAAGTTCATAGTTTTTGTAATTAACAAGTAAATGACAGATAAATCAAGAAAGCAAAAATGACAATAAAAGAGAAAACAGTATTTTAAAAAAAAGAAAAATAATGAATGCAGACTATTTCTGTTCTGCAAACGATTGTTTTGCGACTACTTTTTGTACCATCTCTACCATATCAGTAAGAGATGTTAATGCTTCATCAACTATCTTTTTGCCTT
>JAANXA010000046.1 GCA_018263505.1 Candidatus Nitrosopumilus sp. | reverse complement strand
TGAAGATAACAAAGGAGAACCGTTTATTGGAATTGCAGGAAAAAAATTATCAAATGCATTAAAGGAAGCAAACATATCAAGAGATGAGATATACATCACAAATGTTGTAAAATGCAGGCCTCCAAATAACAGAATTCCAAACAATACAGAAAGAGAAGCATGTCAAGAATATCTAGATGATGAAATTAGAATTATTAAGCCAAAAATTATTTGTGTTTTAGGAAATACTGCATTTAATTCTATTTTAGGAGGTTCAGAAATAACAAAATTTAGAGGCAAAGTAATTCAAAAAGATAAGCAATTGTATTTTATTACAATTCACCCAGCAGCAACAATTTATAATCAAAAACTTATCGAAGATTTGAAGAAAGATATCATTAAACTGTTTGAATTAATCAGAGAATTGAAAAAGGGTAAAAAGATCATAGTTGATATTGAGTATTCTCCCTAGAGAATTTTATTCAGAAGATACAGTAGTAGTCGCAAAAAAACTTCTAGGTAAAAAAATAACAAGGAAAATAAAAAATGAAGAGATCTCAGGAATAATTATAGAAACAGAAGCATATAGGCATAAAGATGATCCAGCAAGTCACGCATTTTGTAAAATTACAGAAAGAAATGAGAGAATGTTCGGAGAGGTCGGAATTGCATATGTGTATTTCACATATGGAATGCATTATTGTTTTAATATTGTTGCAAAAAATAAAAGAAAACAGGCAGGAGCAGTTTTAATTCGAGCAATACATCCAATTAAAGGAATTAAAAGAATTCAAAAAAATAGAGGAATAACTAATTTAGAAAATCTCACAAATGGACCTGCAAAATTGTCACAAGCACTGGAAATAACTAGAAAAGAAAATGGAGCAGATGTTACAAAAAAATCGAACTTATTCATCACAGAAGGAATCAAATGCAAAAAAATTACAGCAAGTACAAGAATAGGGATTAAAAAAGCAACAGAAAGAAAATGGAATTTTAAAATAGAAGTACTTTAATCATTATTGTTTTCATCTAATGTCCAAGGTAAGAATTTTCCAAGGATTTTTGCCCAATCTAATCTTAAAAGAAGGACAATTACAACAGTCATCATTATTCCAAAAACAGCAATTCCAATATAGATTGGAGTTGCACTATCAAGATCTTTAACAAGAGGTTCAACTATAGACAATCCTAAATAATGATAAAGAAAAACTATAGAGTAACTAAGAATAATTTTTCCAGCAAGAGTTGAAATGAAGAATCGTCTTGGATTATATTTTGCAAGACCTAAAGGAACAAAAATGATATCATCGGGTACAGGGGTTGCTGCAGCTACAAATGCAGCAGCTGCACCATATTTTTTCACAAGTCTTTCAAATGGGCGCATTCTTTTCTGAGTTTTTTTACTAATAATTTTTCGACCTTTAAAACTTACAAAAAAGATTATTTGTTTTGCAATAGTAGCAGATACTGCAGAAAGAAGTGCCAAAATATGTAAATCATATTGATTACCAATTGACATAGTAGCTAATAACAAAAAACCAGGCAACGGAACAAAAGGAACCAAAGAACCAAAAAAATTCACAAGTGTTAAAATTAGATATCCATCATTTACTGCAAATGGAAAGATATCAGTAAAATCCACTAATCAAACTAAAGATAAGTAATATTTAATGAAAACTAAAATTTAAAAAATGGATAGGATAAATTGAATTAAAAGAATTAGGTCCAAATGGATATGTTTAATCTATAGAAAATAAGATGATGCAGTATGAGTTATGAATTATTCATGGAATATTATCAACAAGTACAAGAAATTCTAGCAAACAACATATTTCAAGAATATGGCATAATAGGATTATTCATTAATTCATTATTATCAGCTACAGCATTACCATTACCTACAGAGATTTTAACATCAGCATTATTGATGGGTGGTGAAAATATTTTTCTAGTTGCAACAGCTTTGATGATAGGTTCAACGATTGGAGGAGTTTTTAATTATATTATAGGATTTGGAGGTAACAGAATATTTAACAAATTTAAAAAACATGAAAACGATAAATCAAAACACAAGAAAAGTCATAAAATTTTAGACAAATTTGGATGGAGTGCCATATTTTTTGCGTCATGGATTCCTGTGATTGGAGATTTAATTTTGATTTCTGCAGGAGTGCGAAAAATGAAATTTTCAAAATTTTCAATATTTATGATTTCAGGGAAATTGATAAAAACAATTATTGTAGTTACAGGATTAGGTACAATTTTCTAGAACTAAATAGAGACAATCATTAAAATATCATCTTTTTTCATTCCAAGTAAATGGTACAAAAGAAATTTGAAAAGATCTGTAAATCAATATCAACAATTAGTCCATTTATCAGATTTGTAGGCGTAATTGGAGAGAGTGGTGAATTATTGGCATACAATAGAAGACATGAACTAATTCCTATGTTAAGTGAAAAGGATACTCACTATCAATTTTCACATATTGCAATGAGAACAGATCTTGAAGGTTATTTTGATAAAAATTTAGGCGAAATTGAGTTTGTTTGGGAGGAACGGAAAAAAGTTCAAACTATTTCATTTGCAATAAAAAAAGCTCGAGTATGGGTATCAATAGATAAAAAAGTCATACGTTCTGAGATGTTAAGAATTATAGATTCCTGTTTACCGATTGTGAAAAATTCCTCTTGAATTGAAGTGTCCATATTGTGACATTGATTTGGATTCACTTAACATGCCAGAAGGATTAAAACATATTTTAGAACATAAGAAAAATAATCAAAATTAGTTTATTAATATTGGATCAGTAATAATAAGAGATGCAAGAGACAGATGAAATAACAGAATTAATTGATGAGATAAGTTTTAGAAAATCACATTCAAAAGATTATGAAAAAATGAGTATTGAAGAAATAAGCAGAGAACTTAAAGATGTAATGAGATTTGAGCAGGAGTCGATTAAAAAAATTGAAAAATTTGAAAAAATACAACATAACAAAGATTTAGAAGAATATGCAAAAATGATTTGTAAAAATGGGGTGCAAAGAGAAATTGCAAAAATTCAAGATGCGTACCTTAGAAAAATAGATGAAGAATTTTTAGATTCGAAATAAATTATTATTTTTTTTCATATAACCAACATCTCACATATCCAGTTTCAGTTTTGAGAGGGGGAGGGAGTTGTGTACATTTTTCCATCACCAAAGGACAACGATCAATAAATCGACATTGGATAGGAGCATCAAGTAAACTAGGAGGAGTTCCTGGAACAAATGTAGGGGGCTTATCTTTCAAAGTAGGAATAGAATCCAAAAGACCTTGAGTGTATGGGTGTTTTGGATTTTTATAAATTTCTTCAGAAGAACCGAATTCAACCATTTGACCACCATACATGATACCTATTTTATCTGCAATTTCAGATAATACAGATAAATCATGAGTAATTAGCATGAAAGACATTCCATTATTTTTGAGTTCTTTTAGAAGATTCATAATTTGTGCCTGAATTAAAACATCAAGTGCTGTAGTTGGTTCATCAGCAATAACAAACTTGGGCTTTAAGATTAATGCCATTGCAATTATTGTTCTTTGTTTCATACCTCCACTTAATTCATGAGGGTATTTTTTTAACACATTAACATCTAATCCAACAGAATTAATTGTATTATGAATTGTTTGAGTAAAATTTCCATCAAAGTTATGTTGATTTAAAATTTCAACGAATTGTTCATGGATTGTAAAAACAGGATCTAAAGAACTCATAGCACCCTGAAAAATCATAGAGATTTTTTTCCATCTAAATTGTTCATCAAATTCTGATTCTGAAATATCTAAAATAGATTTACCTTGAAAAGATATGGTTCCATTAGTTTTTCCTCCAACAAGCATTCGAATTATAGACAAACCTAATGTGCTTTTTCCACATGCACTTTCACCTGCAATACCAATTGATTCATCATCATTTAATGAAAAATCCACATCATCTACTGCATATACATGACCTTTAGATGTAGAATAACGTGATGTTAATCCATTAACTTCTAAGAATTTCATTGTCTTTTCAGATCCCAATTAAGTTTTATTTTGCACTAAGGGATATAAACAACATTATCAAAACGAAAAAAGTCGATTTAAATGAAACTTCCAATTTGTAGTTTTGATGCAAAAAATGCAGTTCTATGTCCACAATGCGAAGGGAATGTGGAAAAAGGATTGTTGTTGCAATCAGACGTAAATGCATCAATTATACTTGCAAACATTGCAAAATCAAATAAAGAAATCGAAGATTTTACTTTGTATTCATGTAAAGAATTTGAAGAAAATTTGATTCTAGAATTAGATAAAAAAGATATCAGAAAAATCAGGCAAAGTAGAACAATTTATAGAATTCTTCAAGAGCAATTCAAAAGCAAAATATGGTTAGTAGAAGCAGACGAAACAGATAAGAAATTCATTGAAGATTTATTCTTCCCTACAAAGATTCTATCAATTAATTCAGTTTGGGCACCAGGAGGTATTCAAAAAACTAAAGCAGTAATTTCAGGTAGATGGACACCTAGATTTCCAATTGACACAGAAAAAGTGGTAGAGATTGTGAAAAATGCCCGAAACCTTGACATTGAGATAGAATTTGAAGATAAAAGATAGGTAAAAAATTATGAATTTCGTTAAAACACATGATATTTCAGAATTAACAACAGAATTAATTGGAAAAGAGGTATTGTTGGGAGGATGGATTGAAGATCTTAGAAAATTAGGAAAAATGTCTTTTATTACATTACGAGATGTTTCAGGCATTTCACAAGTAATTGTAAAAGGTGAATTAAATGAAAATCTTGGAGAGATTAATCGTCAAAGTGTTGTAAGTATAAAAGGAATTGTACAAGAAACTAAAGCAAGAGATTTTGCATTTGAAATTAAAGCAGATGAAATACAAGTGTTAGGAAAAGCAATACATCCATTACCAGTAGACCCAATAGGCAGACTAGAAAGTAATATCGACACAAGACTGAATCATCGTGCATTAGATATGAGGAATCAAAAAACAGCTTCAATTTTTAAATTAAGACATTATGTATTACAATCATTACGTAAAACACTTGTTGAAAAAAAATTCATAGAAATTACAACACCTAAAATTATTGGTAGTGCAAGTGAAGGGGGAGCAGATCTTTTTTCACTAGATTATTTTGGAGATACAGCATATCTAGCACAAAGCCCACAACTATACAAAGAACAAATGACAATTGGATTAGAAAGAGTATTTGAGATTTCAAATTTCTACAGAGCAGAAAATTCACATACAGGAAGACATCTAACAGAATTTACAAGTATAGACATCGAAGCAGCATTTATGGATTATACAGATGTTATGGATGTTTTAGAGTCATTAGTTATGGATGTTTACAAATTCACATCAGAAAATTGTAAGAAAGAACAAGAGATGATAGAACATACAATTGAAATTCCATCATCGCCATTTGAGAGAATCACATACAACCAATGTATTGAAGAATTAAAACAAGCAGGCGAAAAAGTTGAATTTGGAGATGACTTGTTAGACTCACATCTAAGAATTATTGGAAAAAATCATCCAGGGTTTTATTTTTTAACTGATTGGCCAATGAAGTTAAAACCATTTTACATTAGAGAGAAGGATGATGATGCTTCTTTATCACGTTCATTTGATTTACAGTATGGATATCTAGAATTGTCATCAGGAGGTACAAGACTTCATGATTCAGAATTATTAAAAACAAGACTAAAAGAGCAAGAATTAGATCCGATACAATTCACTGATCATCTTAAGACATTTGACTGGGGAATGCCACCACATTCAGGTTGGGGAATGGGATTAGACAGATTAATGACCACACTTATTGGAATTGATAATGTTAGAGAAGTGGTACTATATCCAAGAGATCCAGATAGATTAAGACCATAGCGAATTCCACACTAATTTAAGGGCACAGCATCATCAACAAGGTTCCAAAGAATTTCTATGACTAACCGTCAAGTGTTTCATCAAACCCATCAAGTGTTTCATCAAATCAAATTTCTTACAGTTTAATTGAAATCGTGCGTAAATACAACTAGTGTGTACAATGATGCCATTTGATGATACATTTGACACATTTGATGATACATTTGACACATTTGATGAAAAAACAGATAATCTACAAATTATATCACATTAAAATCTGAATTTATGATTTTAATGTGATATAATTTGTAGATTATCT
>JAANXA010000045.1 GCA_018263505.1 Candidatus Nitrosopumilus sp. | reverse complement strand
ATCCATCTATCTTAGATGTAAGAGTAGATTGAGGAGATTCAGTAAATTTTACTTTTGCAGCATTTATCCAGGCAGAAACAGATTCAAAATTTCCAGGTTTTTGATCACTCCAACAATCACAAACCAAGGTTTGGATCATAGATTGAAAAACAACATCGACATGATTTTCGGAAGATAGAACATCAGTGTCAAGAATGGCCAACGCCATAATTGGGCCACTAGTAGTCCCACCCATATTGATATTACCTATAGAGCGTCCACCAGAATCCAAAATTACAGAAGTAGTACAATATTGTACAGTTTTCAATTTATTTTCATCCAAGTATGAACAATACTGTCCAATAGTATGATCAGTGATAGCTGTTGGAGAAGATAACGAAAGATCATGTATAAATAATTCTGACTGAATTTTTTCCACATCATAAAAAGTAAACCCAGAATCATAAAGATCCGTAGGCATTTTTGAAGGAGTTTCCGAGAAAGAAAATACAGTAACAATAATGATGATACCGATTAAAACAGGAATCAAAAATAGTTTATTCATAATAAAAAACTCAAAGATTCTAAGATAAGGTTTTGCAATTTTAAATCGATATAATATTCAAAATAGAATTTTTTGTGATCTTATGTTGTTCAACAAATCCAGATGTAACTTCAATAATATAAGTTGCTTGACCATCAGGAACAATACTTTGACAGGTAGTTATTTCTAGAGGAGTTTTACATGGAGGAACATTTTTTTCAATATGAACTATTTTTCCATTCTCATCAAACCACATCATATCAAGTGGGAATTGCATATTTAACATCCACAATGAGTATAGACCAGGTTTATCAAAAACAAAAATCATTCCTTGATCAAAAGGTAATTGTTCTTGAAACATTAATCCACGAACACGTCTTGGTTCGGTATCAGCAATTTGTACTTCAAGCGGAACATCATCAATTTTAATAGTACCTCTAGGAAATTCAACAGATTCTAATTTACTTTCACTTGGAATTGACATTAAACCGACAATTCCGATTATTACTGCAGCAATGAAAATTGGAACCAAAGCTTGAGTTCTAGTTGTCACAAAAAATAGAAGAGATGATCCTTTTAAAAACTAAGTTACATTACAGAATTTTTAAAATCGCTAATGGATGAAAATGTATTTTTTGTAGTATGGCCTACATCATGAATTGTGGCACCATTGTATTTTTTATCTAAATAACGTCCTGCAAGAATCATCGGACCACCAATTGCACATGTAACGCCAGTAGGTTCAGGAACCCATAACATTAAAAATCCAATTTTTTGAAGTTTTTTTCCAGGAGCAGATGCCTTTTGTAATGCACCTAAAGAACGAGCAGTATGAGAACCATCCATATTTGCGACATCGGAATATAAATTCGCTCTACGTTTAGCTGAATCAGAAATTTTCTTTAATTTATCCAATCGTGCCTTTAAGGGGTCATGCATTCTATAGTATATTTCAAACAAATTAGTTAAGATTCAAAGATCAATTCCAATCACTGTCAAGTCAACAAAGAATAACAAAAATTGTTCAAAAAGACATCCAATTATACAAGAACATTATAGATTGAGAGATAATATGAAGAATAAAAATTCAAAAAGGCTAGATTCTATCAAAGCAGCCCATAAATCAAAAAAAACTCAATCCAGTACAAGAATGGAGGATTATTTAGAAATTATTTCAGAATTAGTAGATTTGAAAGGATATGCCACAACACTAGATATTTCAAGATACATGAATGTAAGCGCACCAAGTGTAACAAAAATGCTTCAGAGATTAGATGAGAATGGATTTTTAGAATATGAAAAGTATCATGGAATAAATCTAACAAGTAAAGGTACACAAACAGCTGATGGGATCAGACAAAAACATGGAATTTTATTAGAATTTTTTGAGATTTTAGGAGTAGGATATGAAACTGCAAATCAAGATGCAGAAGGAATTGAGCACCATTTAAATTCGAAAACAATAAAACAATTAAGAAAATTCATTACATTTCTGAAAGCAAATCCAAAAGTAATTGATAATTTTAAAAATCTTTAAGAAATAAGTGAATGTCTTTTTGAGAAGGGGCAGTTTGTATTATTGTTCTTGCAGTTTCAGAGCGTTTAGGGATTTTTATTTGTCCTTTCTTTCCAATTCTTACAGATGTCACAAATTTATCATCAATATAGATATCAGCATGCATTGATGTAAATTCTCTATCCACAGTTAGTAATAACGAAGTCTTTGATTCTGAAAAAACAAAAGGTAAATCATGAAAAGAATTTTGCGTTTCAGAAGTTTTCGGAACAACATCAATGTGAACCTGAAGAAATTTTTCAATTTCATTAATATTTGAACCACTTCTTCCAATGATTGATGGAATATACTGTTCATTAACCATCACCTTTACTCTATTATCAGATAAAATTTCAACTTGCGCACGAGGATCATATTTTTTGAAAGTGTCTTTAATTTTATCTTCAGCAAGTTTTTCTATTCCAACTTTATCAACTCTTTTTGCAACAGGAACTATGACATTCTCCTCTCCAAAAGTATAGATTTCATGTTCTAAAGTATTATCTGTAAAATTTCTTATCTCTATTACGGGTCTTGCCAAATCTGATTCAGTCATACCAGTAGGAACTTTTACTTTTAATTCTAAATCATATACTTTTTCAATTTCTCCATCTTTTACAAATACAACAGTATCCAAAACATTTGGAATAATTCCAAGTTCAATTTTACCTATAAATCGTTGAATGGCATCCAAAGGAGAATTTGCATGTACAACACCAACCATTCCAACTCCAGTTAATCGTAAATCAGCAAAAGTTCCAAAATCTTCTCTGCGTCGTACTTCATCAAAGATGGTATAATCAGGACGTACCAACAGCAAAATATCAGCAGTATTATCAAAACTTCCATCTAGTTTACTATATTGTGTAATTCCGGAATCTACTTGTAAATCTCGTGGAGATTCAAAAGTTTTGACAATTTTTCCTCCAGAGTGATAAAAATTTGCTAGTCCAGATGCCAAAGTGCTTTTTCCAGAACCAGGAGAACCAGAAATTAAAATTCCTTCAGCCCTATCAGAAAAACGTTTCATTAATTTTTCAGAGATTGAATAATCATCCAAAGAAAGTTTCACAATTGGATGAACAATAGTTATTTCAAATGCTTCAGAAAATGGGGGGTATGTGATTGCAATTCTATATTCACCATGTTGAATTACAGACGCACCAGTTTTTGAAATTTCAATAGTACTAGAATCAGTCATACGGGCAACATCTAAAATCTGAGAAGAAATCATTTCCAAATAATCACGTGAAAGAAGAACATCCGAAAGTTGAACTAATGAAAAAGTTCCAGGCTTACCCTTTTTTCCCAAAGGGAATTGATTTTCTTTTAGATGTACACTCATAGTGTGATCATCAAAAAATTTTAGAAATTCTAATGAATCATGTTTAATTTCAGGTTTCAATAAAATAGTTTCAATACCTTTTGCTTGAGCAACTAAAAATTGTACTTTATCAGAAGTGTAAAGAATTGCATCATTTTGTTTTGCAATATCTGTAATCAATGCATCGATTCTACCACTAGAAGCAAATTTGATATCATTATTGTCAGGATGGGAGCCCTTAGTAGATATGATTAAACCAAAACTACCAGAGAGTTCTTTTAATTTTTTAATGTTACCTAGTCCTACAAATCCTTGTTCTTTGTTACAAGAAGCCTGGGACTGTAATTCATCAAATACAGCTTGTGGGATAATTATTTCAGAATTACGTATTGAACCAGATTCTATACGTGTAACCAATTGACCATTTATGATGGCACTAGTATCAACAACAATTTTTGGCAAAGTTTCTGTTTATGATAGATTATCAATACCCTAATTAATTTTCTATAAGCCATTATGGAACAAAAATATGATTAGATATTACAAGATTACATAGAAAAATAAAATTTGTTAAAAAATAATTGATTCAATCAGATTTCAATAATGAACACTCAAAGAAAACAAACCTCAAGAACAAAACTCTCTCACTCTATGGAAAAAAAGTAAAAAATAGATAAAAAGAATATGAATGAAAAGAATGAGCAGTTTTACAAGAATTGTATAGAATATTTTGACTTTTTAAGAAAAAAAGGGGATACAGACTATAATTTTGAGGATGAATATTACTTTACCATGCCTGCAATATCAAATTAGTAAATAACAGAAAATATACGAATCAATTTTATTTTCAATTATATGAGTTTAGAACTTCAAGAATTAGCCAATAAAGCTGTCAAATTTGCAATGGATGAGGGAGTTCAATATTGTGATGTGCGGGCAGAAAAACAAGAAAAAAAATCAATTTTGGTAGAAGATCAAGAAATTGAACACATCAAAACGAACAATGATGAAGGAATAGGTATCAGATTAATTAAAAATGGGGTATGGAGCTTTTCATCGATTACAAATCCAAAATCATTTGAAGATATTCAAATTAAAGTAAAAGACACAATTAGAAATTCATTACATTATACAAAAAATAAAAAAAATGAAATTAATCTTTTCCCAAATTCAAGTTCAAAAATAAAGATAGATTTTCCAGTTTTAATAAAACCAGAATTAGAAGAGCTAACGAAAATAGGTTTTGAATGTAGTAAAATTATTTCAAACACGCCAAAAATTATCAAATCCGTTGTAGATTTACAATATACAACTAATTCTAAATATTTTGTAAACAGTGAAGGTTCAGAAATTATTCAGAATTTTACAGATACAATAGTAGATATGATTGCAATAGCTAATGAATCAGGAATCACTCAATCCATCAACACAACAGAAGGAGGGCGAGGAGGATTAGAACAGATTACAAATAAAATTAACTTAAAAGCAGAAGAAATTGCAATAAAGGCATCACGATTAATCAATGCAGATACGATAAAAGAAGATAAAGGAGTAGTTGTGATGAATCCAGATTTTGTATCATTATTAACACATGAGATTTTGGGCCATCCATCAGAAGCAGATAGAGTGTTAGGAAAAGAGATGGCATGGGCAGGGGGTGCATGGTGGAAAGGAAAAATTGGGGAAAAAATTGGGTCAAAAGAATTGAATGTATTTGATGATCCCACAATCAAAGAAAGTTTAGGATGGTACGATTTTGATGATGAAGGAGTAAAAACTAAAAAAACAACATTGGTGGAAGATGGAATTTTAAAAAAACATATGCAAAATAGAGAGACAGCAGAGGAATTCAATACAGAGCCAACAGGCAATATGAGGGCAACCAACTATAGATTTATGCCATTAATCCGTATGGGATGCACATGTATTGGAAATGGAAACTGGAATGTAGATGAAATGATAAAAGAAGTAAAGCATGGTTATTTGATTTCAGATATGAAAATTCCATCAATAGATATGAAGAGGTATAATTGGAGTATTTCTTGCCAATATGCTCAGAAAATTGAAAACGGAGAGATTTCAAATTTATTAAGAGATGTAATAGTGGTTGGAAATGCACCAGAATTTTTTGAATCTATTGATGCATGTGGGAATGATTTTACAGTAAGACCAATTACAAATTGTGGGAAAGGAGATCCAATGCAATCAATGATTATGGGAAATGGGGGACCGACAATTAGAGCAAATGCAACAGTAAAAAGTGTGAATTAAAAAAATGGTAAAAAAATTAGACATAGTAAAACAAAACGTCATCAAATGTACAAATTGTGATTTATGTAAAACAAGAACTAATTCAGTTCCAGGTAAAGGTAATTTTCGATCAGATGTGATTTTCATAGGAGAGGCACCAGGTAAAAATGAAGATAACAAAGGAGAACCGTTTATTGGAATTGCAGGAAAAAAATTATCAAATGCATTAAAAGAAGCAAACATATCAAGAGATGAGATATACATCACAAATGTTGTAAAATGTAGACCTCCAAATAACAGAATTCCAAACAATACAGAAAGAGAAGCATGTCAAGAATATCTAGATGATGAAATTAAAATCATTAAGCCAAAAATTATTTGTATTTTAGGAAATACTGCATTTAATTCTATTTTAGGAGGTTCAGAAATAACAAAATTTAGAGGCAAAGTAATTCAAAAAGATAAACAATTGTATTTTATTACAATTCACCCAGCAGCAACAATTTATAATCAAAAACTTATCGAAGAT
>JAANXA010000044.1 GCA_018263505.1 Candidatus Nitrosopumilus sp. | reverse complement strand
GATACTTTGTTAGAAGAACTGCTCCTGTGGGAAGAGTTCCAACAACAAACTGGAATGAACAAAAAACCAAAGTACCAGGTTACACACAACCATCAAACCAATACTTTGCAACACGAGCAAGAATGGCATATCATCCTGCTGATAAAACGTTTGGAGGTTACAGTGGTGAAAACATGACCGTTGAAAGTATTGATGCACAAAAACAATCAAAGGAAATGCCTCCTCCACAACCTGAATCCCCTGAAATTAAAGAAGTTAAAGAAGAATCAAAATCTGAAGCAAAAGAAAACAAAGCAGATGAAGCAAAAGAAAACAAAACAGATGAAGCAAAGACCAAAGCAGATGAAGCAAAGACCAAAGCAGATGAAGCAAAAGCAGCTAAAGAAGAATATGCTGCAAAAATGGCAAAACTAGGTGCAACTTTACCAAAAGGATTCATCAAAGATGCAAAAGCAAACACTGGACACTAGATACGTCTTTTTTTATCTAATCTTCTTATTGGTTGAATCCTCATATGGATTCGATTATTTTAAAATGTGCCTATTGAGCACTTTTGTTTCTATTATTTTACAAAGTGTGTAAACTAACATGTAAACTAAAGGAAATTTCCATTCAAGGTTTGTGGTAAAACATCACTATTTCAAAATTTTAGAATATTTAATGAAATTCCCAAATCTCCAAGTTGAATATTATTTATTCAACATATCTTTTCTTTTTATCAAATTTAGATTCCACTTTTCTAATCACAACATATAGCGTTGATAGATTAGATGTAAGCAAGTCTGTTGGGAAAAATGTTGCACCATACCCTTCACCTTGTTTTGTAATGAATCCATTTTTTTCCAAAACATCAATACTGTGAGTTACTGTTTTGTAATCCAGTTCTAATTTCTTTGATAATTCATTTGGATTTTCAGGTTTTTCAGTTATTGCACAAATTATTCGCAATCGTGTAAATCGCCCACTCATTCCAGTAAATACCGATGAGAATCTCTCTTTCATCTGTTTGTCGACTTTGATGTCTTCATAATTTGGAATATCTTTGAAGATTTTACTTCTACACAGTGAATCAAATGGCATTTGATAAAAATTTCATAATTTGAAATATAATATTATTGAAAAGAATTCAAAATTATTTTTATATAAAAAAAGAAAAAGGGATCATGTGACGGTAATTGTACCGACCATGCTTGTGTGAATTGTACAATAGTATTGGTATGTGCCAGGTTCATTGATGGTAAGCGTATAAGTATCACCTGCACTTAGCAATCCACTGTCAAATTTTCCATCAGGTCCTGATTCAGGGTCACCTGAAGTGACTGTATGGAAATTTGCATCCACATTATCAAATGTAATCTCTTCACCAGCTTTTACTGTGATGTTACTTGGAGAGTAAAATGGTGCCTCCATTCCAATAATATCTACTGTATTGGTTTTGGTGACTTCATTTACTTGAATTACATTTGAATCTGAATTTTCTGCAACTTGAACTATGAATCGTACCTTTTGCATTCCAAATTGTACATTTGAAACACCTAGACTATTCAATTCAGCACTAATCAAATAACTTCCAGCACTTGGGAATATAGTTGTAAATGACACTTGTCCCAAATGTCCGTGTAGTGCACCATTCATTGGCATCATCTCACTACCGCGTTCAGCAGATTGAGCTCCTATGTAGTAGCCTTTTCTAATTTTAATTAGAGCATCTACATGGTTAATCATTGGATTTTCTCCTTCTGCATTTGAAGTTGTAAGAAGTAGTGTTGTTGGTAATCCTGCAACGATTTTGTCATTTGTTGTCTCAAACTCTACATTGATTTGTGTTCCATCTGCACCAGTAATTGTTCTGATTTGTTTTTGAGGTGCCACATTTATGGGAAACTCAAATGTTCTAGAACCAAAGTTATTGGCAGGATCTGTTTCAAATCCGGATAGTTTACCTGAAAGCATTGTATGAGAGAATGCTTTTGATGGTACATCCATTCCCATCATTTTTGGACCAATGGAATTTGCAGTAAGTGAAACTGTACTTACTCCTGCCATTGGAAATGCAACATTAAAGTTCATTTTTCCAGCATGGGAATGTGCAGTAGTTGTCTTCCAGATAATAGCCCCATTAGGATCTTTTACTACTAGTGCCCAGTCAACATGTGATATTGGTGCACCCGATTCTGAATCTGAGATGTTAATCTGAATTGGAGTGTTTTCCATTGCATGTATTGTATTTGGAGCCACAAGATCAAGTGTAATATTTTCAGTTGATTGTATACCTGGTGTATTTTCTATTGTAGAATTTGCAAATGCAGTTTGTTCTTCATAGGTATACTCACCTACAATGAAAAATGCTACTAGTGCAAATGACAGAATTGAAGTTGTTATGGATAGTTGTTTTTTCATTAGAATGTGAAAATTAAATTTAGTATTTAGGCAAATTTCCAAATTGAAAATACGAACAAATCAAAATTGGGAATTTTTTTAAATAGAATTTTGTTCAAAAAAATGAAGAGTGTCCTGATTGTAATTATGAGAAAGGATAGTGCACTTGTTTATGTTGCTGTTCTATTTCTGAAATAGGTTGTCCGTCATGTATATTGTCCGTATTGGGATATAGACAGATAAAGAAATTATTTAGAAAAATCAATTATAAAATCATTATCAAAAACACACATTATCTAAATGTGATTAATTGAATTATTTTTCTTACAATTTATGATCACGCATTTCACCGCATACATTAATCATGTTAACATTGCACAAATGTTTATCCACATTTACAATTATTATCTCTACTTTTTGGATTACAAATAATACAATCAAGTAAACATTTGTCTTCAGGACAATACCCACAAAATTGCTTTTTCTTTTTCCCCAATTCTATTTACATTCTTAAATTAATGACTTGTTTAATTACTATTTGTTCTAAAGGTGCAACTTTTTGTCAATTTATTATGAATCGAATAATATGACCAAAATAATAACCCTGTGGAGCTTATTAGAAGAGGAATTTGATACATTGAAAGAAAAGTGGATGCAGCTACCCCTGCAGCACCAAAGCTTGTCAAAAGCACAAATCCTAAAGTTGAACAACTAGCACATCCACCTGCAGCCATTCCAACTATTGAGCCAAAAAATGATGACTTGTTTATCTTTACTTTTGTATTTTTTAGAACATATAGATTCATGCTAAGAACTATTCCCATTAGTGCAGAAATTACATTTGATAGTATAAAAACTGGAATTGCATCAGATGGGAGATAAAACACAAGAATAGGAGAGAAAAACAATAATTCTCCAAGCACACTAAACATTATCCAAAATGATGTAAAAATTAGTGATGCAAGAAAAATGTAAAACCTATTTTGAAATACTTGTGTAAATGAGGATAATATCATTTTCTTAGTTTAGATGTTCATCAAATATTTTTTGAAATGTTGCAAATGGGTATGCCCCAGTAAGTGCCTGAGGTTTTGACCCATCACTTTTTAAAAGTAGAAATGAGGGTGTCCCAGTAAACTTGATTTGTTTTGCAAGAGTAAGATCATTTTCTACTAATAATTTGTATTTATCACTATCAAGACAAGAGTCAAAGATTTGTGTATCTAATCCAATTTCTAATGCAATTTGTTTTAGGCTGTCTTTGTTTGCCCATCCTGAATTTTCATGACCTTGGTTAGCATATAGTTTATCATGAAATTTCCAAAACATTTCTTGATCATTTGCACACTGAGATGCAATTGCTGCAGATTTTGAATCAGGACCAACTACTGGAAAGTGCTTAAAGGCAATACTTACTTGTCCTGATTTTACATACGATTCCTCAATCTGAGGACTGGTATTCATTGCAAATCGTCCGCAGTTTGGACATTGGAAATCACCAAATTCAATTAGAGTAATTGGTGCACCAGGATCTCCTTTTAGAGGGGTGTCAGATGTAATAATATTTGAAAATGGTAATTGTGATGCTGATGAATCAGGCGTAGTGTTTTCCATTAAGGTATCTGTAGAATCAAAATTTAGTGCAGACACTGCAATAACTGCAATTACTATAATTACTGCACTTGCAGCAATCAGAGATTTTTTCACAAATGTTAACAATTCTACTTTACATTTACGTTTTTTCCCATTTTATCAAGTACTTCATCTAAAGATAAAGATGATCAAATATTGATAAATTTACAGAGTATTGTGAAATTTTGTATCAAAATATTCCTAAATTCTCTTAATTTGTTGTATCATTCTTAATTTCTCCCTAGTACGTGTTCCTTTTGGTTTAGTTCTCAATGGGGAATTGCAACAGGGACAATACTTTCCATCCCAGTTTACAAAAATTTCACATGTACTGCATCTTTTTTGTCCTAACATGTATCTTCCTGTAACATATGATGATTTTTTAGCTTTATACTTTGTACATACTCCTTTACATGCCATGAATAATTTTTGTAAATTTGATTATTATTAATCAATGGCACATTCTACAATAGTATAACAAAGATTGTAAATTTCAAAAATGAATATTTGATTTATTTTATACCTATGACGTATCTTTGAGTTTGTCTAAAATCTTATCAATCTCATGTAATGCAAGTTTGTCTCGTCCTATAATGTCAAACTTTTGCATTATGGATTCAAACAAATCTTCCTCGTTGATTTGCTCATTTACAAACCATTCCAAAAATACACTAGTTCTGTGATCTTTTTCATCTTGTGCAGTATCTATTATTTTGTTAATTGATTGTGTAACATTTTTCTCATTGTCCAATGCAATTTTACATACTTGTTCTAATGATTCCATGTTTTGAGGTGGTTGCTCAGTGGCAGGAATTTGTGCATGAATCTTTAATCCATTTAGATATTGAATAATCTTTGACATGTGTTCTCGCTCTTCAGCAGAATGTGCTCTAAAAAAACAACTTGCCCCAGAATAACCTGTTACCTTGCACCATGATGCAACTGACAAATAATAATTTGCAGCATTGGCTTCAATTGCAATTTGCTCTTGTAATAGTTTTAGTGTTTGATCAGATATTTTCATACTGCATATTTTTGTTTGTACATTTTAAACTCTTCAATGATTCTATGATTATGTTATACCAAAAAATAATGTAAAAGCAGTCTTGATGTGAAAATTCCAATCAACAGAGTTCATCACATTTTGGACAGTGTAATGTTTTAAAATTTCTAACAAAAATATGGCTACATTGAGTGCATTGATGCAATGACACATTTAGAACCATGGTTATGTCACATGAGTTAATTCTATTTAGTCTACTGTCAAGTGCCATAATTGAAAATAAGACAAATGTGCACAAAAATACCTTGTTTTAGGCGTAAAAACAGGTCATAATGATATAAAATGCATGTTGTAT
>JAANXA010000043.1 GCA_018263505.1 Candidatus Nitrosopumilus sp. | reverse complement strand
CTTGAATTAAAAATATATGTGAAAATGAAACTTTGAAATCTTTATTTGATTTTGAGACTCCCTTATATTCTCCATTTACCATCACATGTTCTTTTAGTAAAGTAATTTGATTTGGGATGATGTAAAATTCTCTAAAACTTGATAACATGTATGGGAAATATTTTTCAAAAACCTCTTTGACTCCTTTGAATGTACCCCCATATGAAATGTCTTTAGCTGTGATCCACTCTACATCTTTATGACACATTTCTTGACATGCAGACCAATTTTTTTCTTCAAATGCTATGTAAAATTTTTTAATTGTTTCATCGGACATACAATTTGTTAATATCTATCCATAAATTCTTTCATTTGAATTAACACATAATTTCTTAGAGTGGCTCTTTCATATTTTTTTATCTTGATTGACAAACTCATTGATTGTTCTTGACTCTCTCCACTGATACCATATAAAATTCCAAATCAATTCATCAAGATCATGTTTTTGTTTTTCTGAAAATTGCATTTCTCTTAGATTGTGAATTACTTTGTTTCTCATTGTTCCTAATCTGACTCCTAACATGACACATTCTCTGTTATTATCTGGAAGTTCTTTTCCTCTGAATTCATTTGGTCTGGATTCAAACACTTCAAAATGCTCTTCTTGCCATTGAAATTTTGATTTCTTAAAAACTTCTAGAATTGTATTTACCGTATCATAGTCTAACTCTTTTCTTTTGAGAATTTCTTTGATTTTTTCTTCTGACCTCTCCTTTCTTTTTCTACTTAGTCTTTTTTCTAATTCTTTGAGTGCACTTGATTTAGCAGAATCCATGTATTTTTTTAATTTATTTGTCTATCTAACTATTTCTTGGGTGTACGTTATTTTCTAGGTCTTCAACGTGGATTTTCCTCATAAAATTTCTCTATATTTGCAATCCATTCTTTGTTTTCTGCTAATCGTGAACGGGCATGTGGTTTTTTCCCATTACTTGATAACACTTTACTGTTATTTTCATAGAATTGGTCTGTTTCAGATATCAATATGTCCAAAAATTCTGATGCATCTTTGGATTCTTGACTTTTTGGTTCTCTATGTGCTGTAATTGATTTTACAAGAGTTTCAATTTTTGCTATTTTTAATCGGTATTCATAAAGAATTCTGTTTTCTAAAGAAATCATTTCATTTTGTGATGAAATCTACTAGTGTATGTTCATTTCGGTGCATTTTTCATACCTCTATTACTTATTGACTCTTATAGTATTCAACAATTATACAAATTATCCAGAGGGTGTTGAAATAGTCATCAACCTGACTAATCCTATGGCTAGAGGTTTGGGCTATCCTAAGCAATAGACCAAACCTTGTTTTTTAGTAGTGCTATCCAAAATTAATTTTGAAAATAATTTTTTATTTCTTTATGTATCTGTTTTCTTGATATTCTTCATCATAAAATTTTTCAACCATATTATTTGTCAACATTTCCTTCAAAATATTTTCTGCCTCATCAATTGAAATATCAAATCTTCTGTGAACATGTCGTGATGTGGTTGACTCATTTTGAATTGATCTGTTACTGACAAATTCAAAAATTATTTTCTTCAAATCTGTCATTATTCACTCCAGACGGGTTGTGTTTTTAACCATTGAATCAAATCCTGATATAATTTGCTTTTTTGCATATTTAACACTCCTATTTCGAGATTTGTTGTAGATTTGACTGTTTTTGAATATTTTTCATTTACTGCAAATACTATCTTATCTAAATACATCTCATTTTGCATCTCTTTTTTTGCTAGTTCTTCAGATTCAGTCATAGCAAAACTTGCAAACAATACTCCATCTACCCAATATGCATTAGCAGACTCTAATGATGACATCATTCCGATTAAATCATCTAAAGTAAGTTTGACTGTATCTCGAACATAGATTTTATCATATGGTTTGTAAACAAACTCTGTCATGAATTTTGTTTTTTGTGGAGTTTAATGAATATTTGGAAATCTTATAATTGGTTTTCTTAAAATTACCTTTATGGATAAAAAATTTGAGAATTCAAAGGAACATGAATTTTTTGTAACTGAATTTCCTAAAAAACACTACAGTATAGTTGACTATCTTCAAGGTCGGGTTCACTTTGCATTACTTGATCAGATGAAACTCATGTCCACTTCTGGAATACCTAAGACACAAATTAAAAAAACAATTCTTTCAAATGTCACTGACATTATAGATAATTTTGATCCTCAAAGATCAAAAAGTTCTTGATTCCATTTTATTTGATTCAGCCATGATTATTTTATGACATTGACAATAACAATTGGTATGTGGCATATCGTTATCATTTCTAAATTTACATTCTTTTGTATGTTCTATGATTGACATTTCTTTTGATTCTATTTACTATTCTTTTGTAGGATCTTTACTCAATATGTTTAACACATAATCTAAGCTAGATTGTCAACTAGAATTTTGTAAAAACTATCAAAAATCAATTGGTTTGCACGACAAAAAATGTTGACCGTGTATTGGCTAGAATGAAATTTAAAATTGCCTTTTACTCTTGAGATATAAAACAAATTAGATATGTGCATCTTGCTCTACTGCAAACTTTTTTGAATCCAGTGCAGATTCTGAAATAATCTCCAGTCTACTAATAGGTAAAAGATCAGTCATGTTCTGATAAGTAGAAGAATCTGCAGGATCTTTTGCATGTACAATCTGAACATATACTCGCATAGGATTCCACATTGAAGATTTTTTCTCAATCATCGCCTTGATTTTAGCATAAGTTCCCCCTTGACTCATACCAGAGCGATAAATCCCAACGTTTTCTCCAGATTTATCAGGCTCCTCATAGACACAAATTGCATATGTGCCATCATCATTTTCAATAAAGGTAAGATGGACAAGTTTTGGATTCCATGTTTTGATAATTTCAGCAATCTTGGTAGCTTCATCTATCTCAACAAATAACGGAACTGCAATGGGATTTCCAGCATGAGTTCTCCATGCAAGTCCATAGAAATTGCCATACCATGAAAATTTTGCATCAGTCACATAGTTCTAAAGAAGTAATACGATCTTAAGCATTACGACAATACCGCATGTTTTCCTAATTCGGGTTCAAACCTAAATGGATTTACCACATCAGAGTTGTGAATCGTAAGAGGTTTGCACACCAAATACTGTTTAGCTAGTATTGGCTTGTTCAAAAACGGTCTCAGTGTTTTAATTTAGAAAATATTTCATCATTCTTCAGGATTTGTTGCCTGGACAACGTTTTGATATGCATCAAGTAAATCTCTTGCAGTCACAATCCCTACAAGTTCCCCATCTTGTGTAATACCAAGTCTTTTGATATTGTTTGCAGCCAGAATACCTGCAGCTTCGTGTATCTTTATCTCATTATCAGAAACTATCAATGGGGATGAAGTGTATTTTCCAACTTCATAGTCTGTCTCATGCCCATTTGAATAAAGACATGTTAGAAGATCTCTTTCAGAAAAAATTCCATACTCTCTTACATCTCGAATTATTACACTCCCAATTCTTTTGTCATGCATTATCTTTGCTGCATCAAAAATGGTATCTGTTTTGTTACATTTTTCAACATTGGTGCTAATCACCCTATCTATAGAAGATTCAGTCTTTATCTTTCTAAATGCCCTTAACAGATCAGACACTGTAATAATTCCAACTAGTTTATCATCGTCAAAAACCAATAATCGAGATTTGTTTTGCTTCATCAAGTGTGCGGCATCTAACACGGTATCGCCTAATTCTAATTTGATAAAAGGTTGCCAGCCTACATCTGCAATTGTCAATTCGTTAAGATTTCGTGATTCTGATACTGCCTTTAGAATTTCACGTTCAGTCAAAATTCCTTGTGGAATTGTTCCCTCACTTACCACAAGATTTCCAAAATCTCTTTCCACCATAAACTCAATTGCCTTTTTGATTGGAACCTGAGGCTCAGCTGAAATCGGATATGCAGTCATGTAATTTGTTATAGGCAAATTATGAATCTTAATTGTCATAAACAAGATTAATAGCCAAACTATTTGATTGGTTAGAATAAATTCCAGATTTGATAACTTCTAAAATATTTACGGAATGTTTCTAGAGGAACATATCATTCCTATCTTTAATGCATCGTCTTTAGGAATCCCTATTGATGTCTTTGTGTCTGCAACTTCTCCCATGTTTAAAACAAACTCCAAAGAGCTTTTTTGTTTGGAGCCTCATATATCCAAACAACATCAAATTTTCCCCATATCCAATAAGTTACAATCATTTTCACGCCAGAAGGAAGAGTTTCTAGTAACGTATTTCGCACTTTAGATACCTCAAGAGAGGTTTTTTAAATTTTATCAAAGTTATGAAAATCATGAAGAAACTTGTGAATAATTCTAAAAATTTTTCAAAAGGGAGATTATTCATCGAGATGAAACAGAATTAACTATCCAAGTATGAACCATAAAAAACTCGAACCATTTTTGTTCTCAAAAATGGAGTATTCAAATGTGAAAATTATTATCTGAATTGAATTTAGGAAATTCTGTAATGGGCTTGTTTGATAGATTTAGTCGAACATTTGACAAGTATGGATATGATCTAGATGGGTATGATAAAGAGGGATATGATAAGAAAGGATATGACAAAAATGGGTATGACCGAGATGGATTTAATGAAAAAGGATATGACAAAAATGGGTTTAACAAAAAAGGATTCAACAAACATGGATTTGATAAGAAAGGATATGACAAAAATGGTTACAAGGATGGATATGATGAAGATGGATTCGATTCCAGAGGGTATGACAGAGATGGATTTAACAAAAATGGTTACAACAAAAAAGGATATGATAAAGATGGGTATGACAGTCGAGGATTTTTCATAGACGGAATTCACATTGAAACAAAGACATCTTTTGATAAAGAGGGGTTTAACAAAAAAGGATATGATGAAAATGGTTACAACCAAGATGGCTTTAACAAAAATGGTTACAACAAAGACGGTTTCAATAAAAAAGGATTTGATGAGAATGGTTTTGATATTGACGGGTATGATAAAGAAGGTTACAACAAAGATGGCTTTAACAAAGACGGGTATGATGAGAATGGTTTTGATATTGACGGGTATGATGAGAGTGGTTTTGATAAAAAAGGATATGATTTAGACAGGTATGATGAGAATGGTTTTGATATTAACGGGTATGATAAAGAAGGATATGATCATCTAGGGTATGATAAAGAAGGGTACAATCAAGAAGGATATAACAAATTCAACAAAAAGAAAGATGAAGTATTTAATGATTAAATCCAAAGTTTCGAATCTTTAGAGGCTTGAACCACTTTAAATTAATCCGAATTAAATGTAAGAGAAAATCAGAAAAGATATGAAAGCAATACAGTTAATCAAAGAAAGATTTCTTTGTATGTTCTATGACTGACATTTCTTTTGATTCTATTTACTATTCTTTTGTAGGATCTTTACTCAATATGTTTAACACATGTTGTACAATTTGCTTTTGTCCCCCTTCATGTAGATCCATTCTAACTGTATCTGACCCCATACTTACAAAAATTAAATTCTCATCTCCTAATGGAAAAGTGATTCTTGTAATCTTTTCAAATGCTGCAACTGCGTATAGTCCTTTTCCAATCTTTGGGCTTAATTCTTTTCTTCCTTTCCATGCTATGGCTGCTCTTCTAAGTGATGCTTTTGTTTCATCTTGTGATAGAAAATTAGTTACTGATTCTCTATGACTTGTAGTGAGTATATTTCCTTCAATGTCAGTAACAATACTGTGTCGAATATTAACATCTGAATTCATTATTCTCTTTAACAGATTCTCAAAATTCATACCGTATAATACGTCAAAATATTACTTAAGTGATCTTAAGGAAATATCAAAATACTTTAAAACAAAATATTTTTCTCTAAACCCCTCTTAAGGAACTTTGATTTTATTCCTGGCTAAAACAAAATAATTTCATTTTGTTTTTCATTCTTCAGAGATCAGCCAAGAAACCCCGATTACTTCTTCCCATGATGTTTGGTTATTGGTATTTTTCATACCGTATATGAGAAATAATTTCTATTTAACAAACATGAATGATTCATCAGTATCAATTCTATGAATCATTTGATAGTGATTCTTTATATTGAATTAAAGTTATTTTTT
>JAANXA010000042.1 GCA_018263505.1 Candidatus Nitrosopumilus sp. | reverse complement strand
TTCATGGATGTACAAATCTGCATATGCTGATTCACCCAATACAATACTGAAAATGTGTCCTTGATCAAAACCAACAACAAATAGTCCTACTGCAAATACTATTGCTAGTGCAATAATTGCAAAAATAGGAATTTGTGATTTGCTCTTTGCAATTTGTGTCGGACTAGACATGTAATTGCAAAAAAATTCTTTTTGTTATTAAGTGATTGGATGATGCATCCAATTTATATAAGAAACAATTCCATCAGGCATAAATGAAAAAAGAGGTGAAAAAATTACTAGACATTGTAACAAGAAAAGGTTCAAGTAAAATTTTGAGTTTTAGTACACCACATGTTTTCAAAGCATTACAGATTCTTGATGAGCAAAAATATGTCAGTAGAACAACATTTTGTAATGAATTACACATTGGTGAAGGCGCAGTTAGAACTTTGATTTCTCATTTGAAAACAGATGAAATTATAGGTACAATCAAAGCTGGAACATTTCTAACATCAAAAGGCAAAAAATTTACAAAAAAATTTTCAAATGTTATTTCTGCACAATGCACCATAAAGTCATGTAACATTGCCAGAGGAAAATACAATCATGCATTTCTCTTAAAAAACTATTCAAAGATAATTTGTAACGGAATGGATCAAAGAGATTACGCTGTTATGTATGGTGCAAAAAGTGCAACGACATTATCATTTGAAAATGGAAAATTTGTATTTCCAAATGAAACTGGTGATGCATTACTAGAAGATATAAAAACAAAGAACATTTTGTGTGAAAAACTAAATCCTGATGAACAAGATATTGTAATTATTGCCTCATCAGATGATCCGTTTGTATCAGAAATTTCTGCAATAAATTCAGTTCTGACAACATTGGCTACAAATTAAGAAATCTATTTACTTGAAAAAAATTTCAATTCATTCATGTTAGGAAAACAGCTTTTGATTATTCCAATAATCATAGGGATGATGGTAGGAATATTTTTGGTATTTTACCCTGTTTCAGAAAATAACCCACACACACTTACAAAATCAACATTAATTGAAGGTGGTTCTCCAATTATGGGAAGTGGTAATGCACCAATTACAATCTTAGAGTGGGGAGATTATCAATGTACATATTGCTACAAATTTCATCAAAGTTCCTTAGAGAGTATCAATGAAGACTTTATCAAAACTGGAAAAGTAAAACTAGTCTTCAAAGATTATCCATTAAATGGTCCAGACTCACTTTTAGCAGCTGAGGCATCATATTGTGCCCAAGACCAAGAAAAGTATTGGCAATATCATGATGAATTATACAAAAATTGGGGAGGAGAAAGAACAGGATGGATTACAAGAGATTCTTTAAACATATTTGCAGAATCAACGGGGTTAAATCTTGAAGAATTCAACAAGTGTCTAAATGATCACAAATACAAAGAGAAGGTAACTGCCCTTTACAAATTTGGACAAGAGTTAGGAATTGATGCAACACCATCATTTCTTGTATTCAATGATGAAAAAATTATCAAAATTAGAGGAAACCAACCATTAGAGGTATTTCTAAAAACATTTGATGAGTTGTAAATCAAGAAACCAGAAGTGAATCAATTAATATTCGCAATTTAGAAAGAAAACACAAATGAAGAAGAAAATTGATGTTGAAAAACAAGATTCCGTTAAACTTTACAAGATCAGAAAAACTTTAGAAGAATTATCTAGAAAATCAGGCAGAGGAACTGAGCTCATTACAGTATACATTCCTAAAGGTAAGCAGCTTCATGAAATTATTAGTTCACTTCAACAAGAACAAGGAACTGCAGATAATATCAAATCAGACTTGACAAGATCACACGTAGTAGATTCATTAGGCAAAGTGGTTTCAAGATTGAAATTATACAAAAAAACACCTGAACGTGGTTTGGTAATGTTTTGTGGTGCATTACCCCCTGTAGAAGGAGGACCATTAGGAAGTGAAGTAGTTACAGTTTGGGAAGTAGATCCTCCAAAAGATTTGAATCAATATCTGTACAGATGTGATGATCATTTCCATGTAGATATTCTAAAAGACATGTTAAAAGATGATAATCTGATTGGTTTTTTGGCAATTGATGCAAAGGATGCAGGATGGGGATTACTACATGGAGATAAAATCGAAGTGTTATCACAAACAGGTTCAGGAGTTGCAGGGAAGCACAGACAAGGAGGACAATCTGCAAAAAGATTCCAAAAATTAAGAGAGATGGAATTAAGTTATTTTTACAACAGAGTTGCTCAAACTACAAGAGAGTATTTTATTGATATTTACCCAGTAAAGGGATTAATCATTTCAGGGCCAGGTCCAACAAAAGAAGATTTCATCAATGGTAATTATTTAGAATATAGATTACAAAATAATATTATCTCGACAATTGATTCATCGTATTCTGGAGCCGAAGGGATAAGAGAAGCTTTTGCAAAATCATCAGATATTTTAGGTAGTTTCAGAATGGTTGAAGAGAAAAAACTCATCGAAAATCTTTTCAGAGAAATTAATGGAAATACAGGAAAAGGATCATACGGGCTAAAAGAGGTAATTGAATTTTTGAAAAATAACGTAGTTCAAACTTTGATAATTACAGATAACACAAATCTTTCCAGAGTTGAAGGAAAATGCAAACGTTGTCAACATATTCAAGAAGACATTATAGAAAGACCTCTAGTCATTCCAAAAAAAACAGAGTATGTCAATAATCCATGTCCAGAATGTAAATCAATGGAAGTAGATGCAATTGAACAAGATATTGTAGATTATTTGGAATTGCTTGCAGCAAAAACTGGAACTCAGTTAGAAGTTATTTCAGGAAGTGCAGAGCATGGAAATATGCTTGCAAGTCTTGGAAAAATTGGAGCTATTCTAAGATATAATCCAGGGCATTCTAAGTAAGAATAGTCTTAATCTTTTTTGATAATTCTAATAGTTCAGAATCATCAGCAATTTCTCGTTTTGTCCAGATTGCTCCCTTTACAGCATATCTTGGAATTATGTGAATATGCACATGAGGAATAATTTGTTTTGCAGATTTTCCATTATTTTGACTCAAGGTAAATGCGTCAGCCCCTGTAGCATCTAAAATGGCTTTAGCTACTTTTGGAACAACTGAGAAAATCTTTCCCACATTAGAGATTTCCATGTCTGTAATTTTTTCATGATGTTTTTTTGGGATTAACAAACTATGCCCTACATCTACAGGATATTTGTCCAAAAACGCAATATGAGATTCATCCTCATATATCAGATATCCATCTCTTTTCCCATCTAAAATATCACAAAAAATACAACTCATCAATTACTGCAAATTGGGATTTTATTTATTGGTTTTACAATGAAGGTATAAAGTCAAGTTAACTATACAGCAAAAATCCCATAATACTATAAAATGCAATTATAGATACAACAATAGTTATTCCTCCAATGATTGCTTTTCTCACAATAGTTTTTGAGAAAATATCGATTTAAAGATTGAGAAAATTTGGAATTCTAAAATTAATATTATTTTATATATCCGTCAGCAAAATCGGAGACAAATTTATCTCTACTTATCATAACATCCCCTAACACACCTAAAAACAATCCTGTTTTCAACATATTATTTCCTGCAGGAATTGTTGTAAATAATTTATTTTTCCTTAATGTGACATGACTTTTCTTTTCTACTTGTGACGAAAAATCCTTTTTTGATAAGATATTTTATCATAGAATTACCAGAAATTTTTGGAATTTTAGACATTATGTTTTTGAACAATTAGAATGTTAAAATCACCTGTGTTATCAATTCCCTCTACGGCAAGTTCTATTGCTTCTTTCATGTTTTCCATTAGTTCGCCATATGTTTCACCTTGTGAATTTGCATGTAATTCATCACATCTGCCAATAAAGCCACCATCAATTTCATCTTTAGTAATGATGACAGTGTATGTTTTTTTCTGGACTGTAGAGCTCATAATACAATTTAGTCATAAAATGTATTAAATATTGTGAATCCATATTTTTAAAAATCATTACAGAAAAATATTCTATGTTGCTTTTTCAATAATCTCAACGAATGGTTAATTAGGGTAAATTTTAGAATCCCCATTGACTCATGGGCAGAAAAGAACGAAGAGAACGTGAAGCAAAACGTGAAAATTATGCTACTAAACGTTCAGCAGCTAAAAGAAAAGAGATGCTCATTGCAGTAGCAGTACTAGCAGTAATTGGAGTCATTGTAGGATATGCTGTATTTTTGTTTATCAATATGACTGAAACTGCCCCAGGTGGTCCAGAAAATGCAGGTGCATTAGGCAGTGAACATTCACATGCAGGGATTTTAGTAAAAATATTTGGAGATTCATTTGACTTTTCAGCACCATCTTATCAAATCAAATCAAGTTGGATACATTTTGAAGCAAGGGATGGAACAACAGTTCACAAGCACGCAACAGGAGTAACACTAGGATATCTCTTTGAGACATTATCATTAGGTCTTGATGACAAATGCTTTGTGTTCCAAGATGGTAGAAGTTTCTGTTCTGATGATGACTATACACTAAAGTTTTTCATTAATGATAAACAAGTATCAGACATTAGAGATTATGAAATTATTGATGGAGACAGAATCTTGATTTCATATGGTGGAGAAACTCCTGAAGAGATTGAATCACAATTACTTGAACTAAACAATCAAGGAATTCAAGAATAGAAAATTACTGATCTTTTGTGGTAAACTTTGCAGTATTATCAAAGAACATGTAATATCCACATTTCATACATTTTAGAACAGTTAATGCAGTAGTTAGGAAATCTTTGTCTTCAAAACGTCCACTAAGTTTTACATTTTCTCCGGCAATCTCTGCTTTATTACTTTGACATACAGGACATGCAAGTTGTTTTTGCTCTATTTTTTCATCTGGTGTATCGCTCATAGTCTATTCCAAAAATTATCAGAATTTAAACTCAATGAATATTTTTTGAGTAATTTCAGTCTATTTATCAGAGATTAGAAAAACCACATTTACAGATGTAGATATGATATTTTCTGAAGAGAATACAGGAGTGCCTCCAAACATAGATTCATCAACAAATGCAGTTCTCATCATAGGTGAAGGAATGGAAAAGTCATTTAATGAAATTGATTGAACACCAATAATTTTCTGGTTTAGAGGCAACAAGGCAATTTCTGCTTTAGACTTTGCATTGTTTATGGCATCCTCAATCAAACTATCTTTTAGTACAGAATGAGAGTGAGGGGAAAGAGTGAACTGAACAGAGTTTACTTTGTTCACACCTGAGGACACAGCAGAATCAAGAATTTCAGCAGCAGAATCAAGTTGATCTGTTTTGACTAGAAGAATGTTTGATACTTGGTACCCAATTAATTCTGAAGTGTGTCTACCCGTTTCTTTATCCTGATAATAGTCATACAAAGGATTAATGGAGAATTGAGAGGTGCTCAGATTATCTTCAGATATTCCCAAAGACTTCAAGTTAGAAATTGATTTGGATAATAAATTAGAGTTCAAATCCAACACAGATTTTGCAGAATCACCATTTGTTTCAACACCGAATTCAATTACAAGTAAATCGGGAGTTACAGTTGTCTGTGCAATTCCAGTTACAGAAATAATATGTTCAGTTTGACTAAGAGAATTTATCATAGAATGATGTTTTGCCATCATAGCATCATGATCTACTCCATGACTTTTTGAATCAGAAATATCTGAAGAAGTAATTTCTGAATTATCATTTTGAGATATTGCAGAATTTTCTGGTTGAATTAAAACTACTGCAAATGCTAAAACTAAAACTAACCCAACTATGGCTGCAATGTTTAATGGATTCAACAAAGATTTCAAGTGAATATGGCATAAAAACTAGACGAATGAGTTCTAGTAATTACTAATTAGAATAAGAAGATAAAATGTGCAAAACAAAAAAACTGTGATTTTAAAGGCAATATCTAAATTATAGCAATCAAGAATTGACATGTTATGGAAATTTCCAGCAAAAATGTAGTTGAAGGTACCAGTAGAGCTCCACAAAGAGCAATGTACAAAGCTATGGGATTAACAGACGATGATTTATCAAAACAATTCATCGGAGTTTGTCATACTGGAAATGAGGCAACACCATGTAACATTCACCTTCCAAGATTAGCACTCAAAGCAAAAGAAGGAGTATCAGTTACGGGTGCAACACCTAGAGAATTTTCAACTATTGCAGTAAGTGATGGTATTGCAATGGGTCATGAAGGAATGAAGTCTTCTCTAATTTCTAGAGAAGTGATTGCAGATTCTATTGAATTAATGGTAAGAGCACATCAGTATGATGCACTTGTAGGAATTGCAGGATGTGACAAAAGTTTACCTGGAACAATGATGGCAATGGCAAGACTAGATATTCCATCAGTGTTTGTGTATGGAGGAACAATTATGCCTGGAATGCTTGAAGGAAAAGAACTCACAGTAGTTGATGTGTATGAGGCAGTTGGAGCATATGATGCAGGTAACTTGTCTTTAGAAGGATTGAAAAATATTGAAAATACTGCATGCCCAAATGAAGGATCATGTGGAGGAATGTTTACGGCAAATACGATGGCATCAATTTCAGAAGCCATAGGATTGGCATTGCCTGGAAGTGCAAGTCCACCTGCAGAAGATGACAGACGTGAAAAGATGGTATATGATTCAGGAGTCGCATGTGCAAAATTATTAGAAAATAACATAAGACCAAAAGAAATTTTGACATTTGAAGCATTTGAAAATTCAATTGTAATGCTAAATTCTATTGGAGGTTCAACTAATGGAATTTTACATTTGTTAGCACTTGCAAATGAATTGAATATTAAATTAACATATGATGATTTTGAGAGGATTAGAAAAAAGACACCTCATTTGGCAGATATGAAACCAGGAGGAAATTATGTAATGAATTCGCTAGATAAGATTGGGGGAATTCCATTTGTATTAAAAAAATTACTTGACAAAGGACTGTTACATGAGAATTGTATCACAGTAACTGGAAAAACAATTAAAGAGAATTTAGATTCAATGAGTTTTTCAGCTCCTGATCAACATATTGTTAGACCAATTGAAAATCCACTTCATGAAGTGGGAACAGCAGTTGTTCTAAAAGGAACATTAGCACCAGATGGGGCAGTGATAAAGACTGCAGGAGTAGAGATGACCAAATTTACTGGAAAAGCCAGAGTGTTTGACAGGGAAGAATATGCATTTGATTCAGTATCTAAAGGGGAAATAGATGAAGGAGATGTTGTAGTAATCAGATATGAAGGGCCCAAAGGAGGCCCAGGAATGAGAGAGATGCTAGCAACAACTGCTGCCCTAGTAGGTCAAGGATTAGGAAAGAAAGTGGCAATGGTAACTGATGGCAGGTTCTCAGGAGGAACTAGAGGATTCATGGTAGGCCACGTTGCTCCTGAAGCATATGTTGGAGGCCCTATTGCATTAGTGAAAGATGGTGATGAAATTACAATAGATACGGAAACTAACATAATTGATTTGCATGTAACATCTGAAGAGTTGGAATCAAGAAAAAGTCAATGGAGTCCACCAAAACCAAATTACACAACAGGTGCTTTAGCTAAATTTGCAACATTAGTAGGTTCAGCTGCTGAAGGTGCAATTACAAAACCTAATTTATAAAATTTCAGAAATTTTCTGTAAATTGATTTTTTGTTGTTCTAGGACATAGATTTTGAGTAATGTCTTCCAAGCTTTTTGAAAATCTGTTGAGAATTTTTTAAAACCAGAAATAGAAGAAAGTGAAATTTTCATTTTTGGATTGTATATTACATCATTTATTGAAATACAATGTACAGTATCATTTCGTACTTCAAAGAGCCTAGACATATCACGTGTGAATTCAGGTGAAAATACTTTCCAATCAAGAAATGTTCTAATCTTTCGATTAATTGGAACTAAATTTAGCAAATACAACAATTCTACACTATCTGAATTATTAGATGATTGAACAATTCTCAATCGAATAATTTCATCAAACAAAAATGCCATTTTAGAGAATGCAGAAAGTACACTATCACGATTTTTTACAATTGTTAGTTTTGAATTAAACCCATTTTTCAACACACCATCATTTAGAAAATAATGTCTGTCCTTATCGATTAGGTATAATCGAATTTTTGATGATGTTTTTTTACTTTTTTTAACTTCAGAGATCAATTTTGAAACACTCATGTGGCAACAACAAGATTGGACGCAATTAAGGATTTTGGAGATTTTCAAGGATTTGATGAGTATGAAATGTTGTTTAAAATTAGATCATATGTAATTTACAAATTGTCTAGTCCTAAAACATCATGATATGCCTTTGGAATCATTTGTTGTGCCTTGAAAAATACGTTATTCACAGCAGTATCTAAAACATATGTTCTTGCCCAGTCATCTTCACTTCTAATTGATCGTCCAAATCCTTGAAGTAGTTTGGTAAGAGTTTGAGAGGTGTACCATAAAGGAAATTTGTCCATTTTGGCTTTGGTTCTCTTTTCTTTGTAATTAGGATAAGGAACTTTTGCAATAATTTGGAATCGAGATAAATCATCCTTAAGATCAACACCTTCCCATAATGATGAAGATAATAAAACACCTGTAGGATCTGAAGCATGTTCAGTAATCACTTCATCTTGTGTCTTTCCATCTTTGTTTTTGCTATGACATATTCGAATTCGTTTTGTATTTTTTGGGGACAAGTATCTAAGAATTTTTTGACAACGTGGAATAGAAGATGTAAGAATCAAACCTCGTTGTTCAGAATGTTCATCTAAAATTCTATCTATTGTTCTAATAACTTCTAATTCATCATCTTCAGTGGAACCATAACTTAATCGCTTTATGTTTAACAAATCAACACTTCGATTCTTTATTGGGAATGGAGATTTTGGAGTATCAACAAATGCAACATCATCTTTTTCAAATCCCATGTTTTCACAAAAACTTTGTTTATCAATAGTTGCAGACATGAAAATTTGATATTCTGTTTCAAAAAAGGTTTCAGCGAATTTTGAAATATCAATAGGTTTAACAGAAATGGTTCTAAAACTTCCATTCAAGTCTTTGATAGGATCATTTACGACAAAATTATCTTTATCAGTAGAGATGTCAATTTTTGCCTGAGCTGCTCTATCATATCTCCTTTCTAATCTTGTAATTAATTCAAAATCAGGATTATTTTGAAATGCTGTACTTTCTTTGATGTCTTTGATTTGTTTTGCATAAGAGTATGCAATGTCATCAGTCAATTTGATCATAGAATCCAAATCAGTAAAATTGTATTTTTCTGTGTTCAAGTTACATTCAGCTACTTGTCCGGCAAAAATGTCAAATCCAACAAATTGGATTATTTGGTCTTCGATTTTATGTGCCTCATCAAATACTGAGACCTTTCTATCCAGGTAATCCTCAAAGAGTTTTTTGTTAAATTTCATGATTTGGAAAAATGCATGGTAATTCCACAATGAATGTGGAGAGACTAGGGCATCATATTTTTGAAGATAATAATGACAAGAGTTTGAGTCATGTGTTTTATCTTCAACTTTTTTTATAGTAGGCTTGAATTTACACACCTCAACTACTTCTTTTCCATTTTTACTAGTTCTTTCCTGGCATTGTCCTTTATCACAAGTTAATCCCCAACGCATTGCACGTCTTGTATTTTCTACTTTTTCAGATTCCATTAATTTCAAACAAGGAAAATTTTGTTTGCCTTTTACCGGTTTTAAAAATGGAATATCTTTGATATATTGATCTTGAAGATGTTTTGATGCAGTAACAGTAAAGGAACTCTCAAAGAATTTTGAAACTGTAGCACCAACAAGAGATTTTCCAACACCTGTAGGTGCACATAAAATAATTTTTTTATAACCAGAATCAAGTTGTTCTTCAATTTGTCCAATGATCTCTTTTTGAATTTCTCTAGGACGGAATTCTTGAGGAAATTTTTCTAAAAGGGACAGAATTAATTCTAATTCCTATCAGTATTAAAAGTATGAAGGTTCTTGTGATATCAAAGATCATAATTTGGACACATACACATGCCGCATTCAGAAGAACATGAGATGAATTATAAATAGAGTTTTAATACATAGTAAATCCATAGTATTGTATGGAATTGTTAGATGATAAAATGAGAGTGTGGTTAGAAAATGCAAAATTTGTAAAACCAATTCCAGGAGTTTATGTTCTATATACTAGAAGTAAAGATCCAATATACATCGGTCAAACAATGAATTTAGAACAAACGTTTACAAAATATGTAGATTTTGAATTTGAAGAAAACGAGTGTAAACAAAAAACTCAGTTTTACCAGAGGGAATTTACTGAAAATCCAAAAGAGCGTCAAGTAGAATTGATTGAGAAATTCAAAGAGAGTACAGGAAATGTTCCCGAATGTAATAATGAGATCAAAGTAGAAATACATTAGTCAGTTCATTGTCTTGCAGTGAAAACTGATTTTATTAATATGAAAAAATCACAGTTTTGATCATGGCGTCAAAAGCACTAGTATACATAGGAATTGCAGTAGGCGTAGCTGCAATGGCTGGAGCCATTGCTTATGGTACTGCAAATCAAGCAAACTACATCCCTGAAGACGCAGTCTTATCTAAAGCCGCACAAGATGGTATATTACAAAAAACCGGAGGCATGGGCGCAGATCTCAACAAAGAACAATGGCACGAAGATCCCTATGCTGAAAAAGCAGCTGAAATAAGAGCTGAATGGGAAAAGAACCAAGGACAATAGTCTAAAAGATTATTTCCAATTTATTTTAATTATTTTTTATTCTAATATTATAGAATAAGAATTTTCATAATTTGTTTTTCAACATATTTAAAAAAAGAGAAAATAATTAATTAAAGATCAAATAATTACAAATATGCACCAGTGTTACTATTGTGAACAACTATTTGATTCAAAGGAGGCATTATATGATCATGTGGAAGTTCATTCAGATTTAGAAAGAAACAATGAAATCAATGAAAGAAAGAAACAAGAAAAACAGTAACCAATCCCACAGCCTAAATTAAAAAAAATAGAGTAAAGGTCAGAATTTTTCAGATTCAGGGAGAGAAATAACAATTTAGTGATTTTCAGATATGGATTGGGTTGAAACGTTATTGAAAAAATCATGTGATAAAACACTGACAAAAAGTGAAGTGTTACATAGTTTATTCCACATGATTGAGATTAATGAAAAAACAATGAACCATATTAAAAATGATAAAAATGATTTTGGGCCAGAACTTGAAGAATTAAAACAAACAGAGATTAGAGATTTGAATTTTCATTTAAAATATTATAGAGGATTGGTAAATTACATCAATTCAATTCCAGAAGCAAAAATCATCAATAATCAAACATAAAATTTTATTTTCTTAAATTAGTAAATAATACATCATATTCTGTTTGTTTTTCTTGATTGTGTCCTAAACTTGTTTCATCATCATATTTTTGACGTTTAGTTTGTAGTTGCTCTTCAAGTTTTTCAATTTCTACAACAATCATTTTACCTGAATCCTCTTTTGCAAATTGTTTTCTTTGATCATCATTTTGACCCCTAGTTGGAAATGGTTTGTTGTAAAATTTATTTTGTAATTTTGGCAAATGTTCATTTTTGAATAATTCTGCCAAATCAAAATGGCCCTGTTCATGTTTTAGTATAATATCATTTTTTTCCAAGGTTCTAAATGAAGATAGTAAAGGATGAAACTCCACAAAAAGTTCAATATTTTGAATTGAAAAAATTATTTTATTATCTAGGGTATCAGATGTAACAGTCCACGTAAACCTGAATTTTATTTCACTATGTGCATCTTCAAAAATTGTAGGATTGTGATCTGCCTTGAAATTATTCCAATCAAGAAAAAAGTCTTTGGACCAACCAATGGGATTATTTTCATTCATGATGATTTAATTTTCTAAAAATTTTAGCTTAATTAATTTCTCTTTCCATCACGTCCACTAAATTTACCCAGTGGTTGGTGGACATCAAAACCCAACCAAGAATAATTTTTTGATTCAAAAGATTTATGAAAATCTTGATGAATTATCAAAGACTCATCACCCCATACTCCATCATAAAGAAATGGACATTTTTCATATACAGAATTTTTTTGGACACCTTTACAGATAATTATCAATGAAATAGTATCACCAGAAAGAGTTGAAAAATTTTTTGAATTTAAGGGATTTTTGTCATATAATGGAACAGAATCAATTTTAAGGAAAAAAGAGGATCAAAAGAGGACTAGTGAATAAAAAAATTAAATCATTTAGGCACAAATTTGAAAAACAAAAAGACAGTTTTTTCAACCCATTTTGATCATATTTGAAGACATGTTTTATTTTAAGAATTTTTGAAAAAGTATGATTAGAAATATTGGAAGCAAGATGGTTGCTTGTTTGATATTTGTACGTAACTCCCAAAGAGTCGATGCAAAAAAATATCAAACTTGCTTGCTTTCAAAATTATTAATTTTCAATTATGACAAATAGTTATCTACTGTTAATGAAAATTTTATATTTTAAATTAGCATAATAAATTTATGGCAACAATTGAAGATCTTAAAAATGATATTCTCAAAGCAAGTGACCAACAACATAAACTAATGATATTAAGAATGCCATTATTGGGTTCTAAAAAAAATGAGGATCAGATGGATGCATTTCGTTTAACAACTCAAATTATGAAATATGAAGATTTCATCAGAGATACTGAAAAACAAATTAGAACAATGAAGTAATTTTAAAAATATTTTATATTAAATCACGCCAAATTCCAGTAAAATCATCACTGGGAACAACTGTTTTTACTTCTATGAATCCCAAATGTTTTAGCCATTGTCGTTTATCAAAATATTTGTAGACACCTTCTTTATCGGGATGAATTGTTAGTGTTTCTTGTTCACCTGGTTCTAACAAATCGGTTTGAACATTTAATCCCTCAATGTACAATCTATGATTAGTATCTCCATTATTTATCACAGTTAAAAGATATGCAAATCCAGTTCTAGTGATCAAATAGGGATTTGGTTCTCCTGCAATTCCAGAAATTCCACGTAGTTGTACTTTCCCATCAATATCTTCAAAAACCACAGTTTGCTCTACACGTTCTTGCCAAAAAATAGAAACATGTCTCACATTTCCTTGACCAATAAAACCAATAATTACAGATAAAGCTAAAACACCTACAATGATTGCTACAAGTATCAGGGTTCTATCTTTCAAGGTATTTTTTATTAGGAAAGGATGTATTTGTGTTAAAAGTTATTTTGAGTAAAATAAAAAATTGGTCATCAAGTATTAGCTTTGTTAAAAGAAACTCATCTAAAATAAAAATTCTAGGCGTGGAAAATTCAGGTGGTTTTTGGAATTTTAGAGGATTATGCTGTTTCCCTCAGATTGTGTCTTTACTGCGGGGATGCCTCCAGCAGCAGCAAATGCACTTGGGATCATAATACCAAACATAGCAAGTGCCACTATTGCAATAATTACTACAGGTTTTATTTTATTTTTCTAATTCCAATAATTACTACAGCTGGAACCCCAAGATACATTCCAAGATTTAATGCAATTACTGAAATTCCAATACTCAAAACTTCACTTTCTGAATTGGCATTTTCCATCAAAGACAGTGTAGAAATCATTGGAGTGATTGCAATCTTTACTGCTTCTTTAAACAACGGATGTTCTCTTTCCATGTCTGCAATGGTTGGACTAAATGAATAGTAAATGTCATTGAACGTACTCATGAATGCCGTTCCAGATACTGTTTGCATTAATTGATTATCCCTTAATTCTCGTAATTGTTGTACTTGTGGTGCTAGTTCACTACCATATGTTGCAGTTGCAATTAGGCAACCACCTCCGTCTTCATTATTTTGATCACTAACAGATGATGTAGTTGGGATAATTGGTGAATTCTTAATAGTTATCATTCCACTATTTTGAGGTTCAATTCGCAACCATGAAGTTTGTCCATCTTGAAAATAGTTTTGATGCAGGATTGATTTTTCATTTAGGGCAGTATCAAAATTGCCTGAGAATAAAGAATTTGGAATTATGACCAATACTGGAACATCATCATTTACGCCAAATGAAATCACATCAGAAGAATAATCAAATGAGTCAATTTGAGATCCAGTCATAATTTGAACAGTGTGGGTTACTCCATCAACATCAACTGTAAAGTCTTGTGCTACAACCTCCCTAATTGTGAAACTCAAAGAGATGTCCCCTGATGGCATCACCAACATATCATCAGACATGTCAAGGGGAATATTATTTACAGATACAATATTTGTCAATTCTGGTAAAACTATTGTAGTTTGCTCATCAGAGGTGTAAGTGACTTTCCAAATTCCAGAATCATTTGTAGCAATTTGTGAATCATAAGATAATTGTACAGTTGTGGCACCAAGTGTTGTAATTTGAAGATTATTTCCTTGTAAAGTAGTGTCTAAAATAATTCCATTCTCATCTACTGCCAAAATATTTGAAATATCCTCAGAGATTGTCCCAATAGTAATTGCAGAGACAGTAGATTGAGGAGTCAAATAATGAGTAATTGTAGCATCTCCATTATCAGAAATTGTTATGACTAGTTCTTGTTCTACTGCATCAACTAAGGGAGGTAATAAAAATAAGATTACAAATGAGAAAAGAGTAAGATATTTTATCATTTTACACCACCAGATTAAATCCAGTACATTTGAATTTTGTGATGTCACGAATCTCCATATCAGATTTTCCATCATCTAAAAAGCGGAATTTCCCTTTAGAGTCATTTACATGAACAAAGTATGAAGTTACATCACAATTTTTGTAGTTTAATGTCTCAATTAGAACACCATTACCAGAATAGATACTCACATCGATATTCATTGGGGAAGAATTTCTAGAATTAAGGGATTTTTGGACTAGTTCGTAAAATGGTTTTTTATCCACACTTGGAAGGGATTCAAGTAGAAACTCCACATCAGTACTTCTCACAAATCCAATTCTTGAAAATGAATCATATGTTAGTTCATTACCGTCTGACTTTGATAAGATTGTAACTTGGAGTGTTTTTGCAGTATCATCAGGATTTAGGGCTTTTCCAGCAAAAACAATAGTTTCTGAGAAGATAGAAATTAATAAAATAGAGCTTGCAACAGCTAAAAACAAGATAGATAAAAATAATATTTTCAAAGTCATTTTGAAGTTACTTTCACTCCATGATACATTAAGATTGGTACAATATTCTTTACAGAAATTTCAGATGGTGAAAAAATCACAGATGTTTTGCTAATCATCATCTGAGTTTCCAGAACCAGAGTTGTCGTCTGAATCATCATCGTCTGAATCATCATCGTCTGAGTTTCCAGAACCAGAGTTGTCGTATGAATCATCATTAATGTTATCTTCTATGTTATCCTCTACATCATCTTCTACATCATCTTCTACATCATCTTCTACTTTATCCTCTATACTGTCCTCTACATCATCCTCAATGTTATCTTCTATGTTATCTTCTATGTTATCTTCGATGTTATCTTCTATGTTATCTTCTATGTTATCTTCTATGTTATCTTCTATGTTATCTTCTATTTTATCATCTGCAGAATCTTCAATGGAGTCATCTATTTTATCATCTGCAGAATCTTCAATGGAGTCATCTATTTTATCATCTATGTCGTCTTCTATGGAATCTTTTGAATCATCTTCTACATCATCTTCTACATCATCTTCTACATCTCTTCTACATCATCTTCTGATCGGTCTTTTACTTTATCATCAATGTCATCTCGGGTTTTATCTTCAATGGAGTCATCTGAGGAGTCATCTGAGNTTCCAG
>JAANXA010000041.1 GCA_018263505.1 Candidatus Nitrosopumilus sp. | reverse complement strand
TCACTCTAATAACATCAGAGAAAAAAACACTGTCGCCTCAAATCAACTCCGATTGAGTTTTGCCTTAAGTGTGAAAATGGTACCTTGAAAGAGAGGTATCAAACTCTCTATTTTTGATCATGTTTATTAACAAGTATTATGAAGTTAATATGTCGTATTTTACGGCGTTTGGTTATAAATGTGAAGACTCACTGTAATAGATTTACAGTGTTTTTTCATGTTTTAGAATTGTTTCAAATATGTAAATTATCATACATATGAATTTCAAATCATATTTTTAGATAAAAATAACAATTCACCAAAAAATTTTAATGAAAAACATAACACAGCATATCAAAATATTTAACATAAAAATTGAAACAGGTGATAATATTTCAAATGAACATAAAGATGGATTCTTAAACATTCAATCATGCATACAATTTGATAAGGAAAATATTACACATCAATAAATCCAAAGACCTAATCAGAGATAAATTATCATAAAAAATGATTTTTACAGGTATTGGATTATTTAAACTATTTATCAAATATTGTACGGTAAAAACTATGTCCATGAAATACTAAATGTATTAGTAGACATAAAGGAACAAACTATTTTAGAAAAGATCACATTAGGAGTTACAGATACATTTTACAACTTGAGACAAAGTATCAAATCAAGATATGCAAATTTGACACATGTTGGAGTACAAGTGAAAAAATAACAATGGGATAAAGTGTCAAGCAAAAAAATTACAATCTACGTTTACGTAGTTATTTGAAGAAAATACCTTGCATATCAAGGGTAAAGAAATTTTTTATTGTTTCCTTAAAATAAATTGTAACACTGTCTCATAACTATAATCAATAAAATGCTTATCACTCATATGTTTTTGAAAATTGTTAATTACAATTGAGATATTTCTATCTGAAGAAGAATAAGTACAATCATATCCATAATCGCTACATTGTAACTTTACAATAGGGTTTTTCATCATGGCCATAAGGTATGTGTCAAAACATAAAGATGTTAAAAACATGTTTGATCAATTCAAACATACAATGAAACAGAAAAACAAATTATAACACAAATATTTTTAAAAAAATGGCAAAAATTCTCTGCCACTATGAAGTCAAGTTATTATCTAACTTGTCAATTTCATCATATATTGCTTTTGCAATCATTTTCACATACTCTTTATCATATGTCAATGTTTAGCTCAAGCATTAATCACACAAAACATATTGTTTGTGTATTTTAAACAAACACAAAAATCAAATTTGATGGTGTTTTAAAATTTCAATAAAGAAAAGGGATCGTGCGTATTAGATTTTCAATAAAACAAGTATTCATATTCAAAAAAATAGTATTACAAACAATAGTATTACAAACAATAGTATTACAAACAATAGTATTACAAACAATAGTATTACAAACAATAGTATTACAAACAATAGTATTACAAACAATAGTATTACAAACAATAGTATTACAAACAATAGTGAGGAATTAATTTATGAGACAAATTTATCTAAATCATCATTTTTACAATTATTCATGGAATATACTGAAGATCCTGTAAAAAAAGCTGACAAATTAGTTTTGAAAGGAATAGAGTTTGTTAAATCAAATCAACATGAAAAAGCAATAACATGTTATAACAATGCCATAAAGATTAACCCAAAAGACAGAGATGCACATATTTTCAAAGGTGACTCATTAATCCAATTAGATAGGCATGAGGAGGCAATAGAGCAATGGAATAAGGCAATAGAAATTGATTCAGATTATGCGTTAATTTGGAATATTAAAGGAAATTTACTGTATAAAATGGGTAAAACAGAAGATGCAATAGTTTGTTTTGATAAGGCATTGGAAATTGATCCTAAAAAAGAGTTCACCTGGAATAGTATGGGGTTTGCATTAGCTAAATTAGATAGGTATGAGGAGGCAATAGTTTGTTTTGATAAGGCATTGGAAATTGATCCTAAAAAAGAGTTCACTTGGAATAGTATGGGGTTTGCATTAGCTAAATTAGATAGGTATGAGGAGGCAATAGTTTGTTTTGATAAGGCATTGGAGAATGCAACAAATGAAAAAAATAGAAAAGGATTTCAAAAAATAAAAGACCAAGTAATAATTAACAAAAATAAGAAAGAAAATGTCAAAGATACATAATTCTCAAAAATTTTTATTTCATTTTTGCCGCATTTGAAAGTTATAATACACACATTGTGATTCTCAAAAGTCACCGTCAAAATTATACATAAAAGAGTATATGAAAAATTATGTATTGTTTTTAACAATTTAATGCTAGTGCGAAAAGAGTGATATAGAAATGAATAAAATAATTCAATAAAACATGTAACAAGTATTTTTGTCTAAATCCATTTTATATGGTTTGCAATCATCAGATGATGACGTGAACGTGTAGTTTTGGGTTTTGTTCTTAATAAAACATTACAACAAGGACAGTATACCACATCCCAGATTAGAAATATGGAACATTTTGAACATCTTTTTTGACCAATTTCGTATCGAGATATTTTCAAAGGTTTTGCAGCTTTGTATGTTTGACATATTCCATTACACCCCATAAAGAAATTTTCAAATCAATGTAATTATAATTTAATCCATTGAATTTAAAATAAACATGAATATTTACTTAAAACAGTATGACATACTAAACACGCGTTGGCTATATTATTTAGATTAATTATTACTAATCATAAAGACGAGTCATTTTACGCGTAAAAATAGGTTCGATGTGTAATTCGATTGAAAAAATATGCATAAATATAGGCACGGGATCGAACCGAATTGAACCTTTATCTGTATTATAGGGGCATTGATTCGATTCGTTCGGCTCAATTAAGAAATATGTGTTATTTGATGGATGTAAAGAAATATGGATGATCTATTCACCTAATAATCGACACACATGTAACATACGTCACTACATTAACAAACAAAATAATTTACAAACATGTTTCATTGTACTTTAAGGGAATACTAATTCAAGTATCACAGTAAAGCGTATGAATCAAAGAAGTTAAGATACTATTATCTTTTGAAGGTAAAAGGTATTTGATTAAACAGATTTAGTTGGTTTAGGGTTTTATGATAAAGTAAATCACATACCAAATACCACAACTGGATATAGTTATTGTTGAGTGTGACTGTTATTACTAATCATGGATTGATTCTAGTATGTAAAATTCTGTTTGTGTATTGTGAATAGTTAAGAGTAAAAAAAGTGAGGAAGAATAATTCCAACACAATACCTGTATCTGTGTTTTTGTTCACAAAAGTGCGTAACATGAAATACCAGTAAAGGTCCAAACATCAATCATAAAATTATAGCCATAGTCACACCATCCTTTATCTTTTTAGTTTGGCAACAAATGAAAATATAGTCAAAAAAGACATTGTAGAGACTGCAAATACAGGTAAATATGAAAAATAATCTTTGTTGTTTTGTTTGATATGTTTTAAATTATTGGTGTAATAAAGATTTTTGAAAGATCTAAATTGGTAATTGTATACTAGTTGTAAATTTCAAATAATAGTTGAGGTTTTAAAGAGAAATTATAGGCCAAAGAATTTATTTTGATTTTTTAGATATCCATTGAGTGATTATTTTTGCAGCCAACTCATGTGGTTCAAGAGTTTCATCTGTTGCTATTTTTGTAAATAATTTTGCATTTTCTGCAGATAGTTTTATTCTGATGTTTTGTTTTTCTTTGAAATGATTTGCCATTCGTCTTATAGTTGCATGTGGTGCGGTAGGATCTAATTCTAATGCATCAAGATACCTCTTTTTTGCAGAAGGAGAATAACGTTTGATTTTATTTGCAATTTCTATAGAGTCCTCTGCTTTGGGCAATATTCGGTATAGTCGAAGAACCTCATTTTTTGAAATGATTTTAGGAACAAGTTCTTGTAATTTTGATGGAATACTTGCAAATCCTGCATATTTTCTAAGTGTTTGAGGTGTAATTCCTAATGCTTTTGATGCTTTTTTTGTAGATTTCATGGATTTTATCAAAAAATCGCATGCTTGAGCCATTTCTACATTATTCATCTGTTTTCGATGTAGATTTTCAATAATTGATACTGCTTTTGCATCCTCATCATCGTATGGTTTTTTTACAACTAGCACTGGAATTGTTTTTGCACCAATTCGAGTTAATGCCTCTAGCCTTCTTTGACCTGCAATTAGTTTGAATGTTCCATCTTTGTTCTTTTGAACTACTGGTGGATTTTGCAATCCTTCTTCTTGAATACTTTTTACTAGTTCGTCTATTCCATCAGTATTTAGTAATCTTGCTTCTACTTCATCCCATACAGTAACTTTTGATATTGGAACTGTTTCAATTTTGTGAAATAAAATAGAACTTTGTTTTGCCAATACAATTAACTTTTAACTGTTCACATAAAAATATTATTACATCTTTTGTGCTTGAAATTTGTATTAAAAATTAATAACTGTTCAAAGTAACTTAAATCATGGCAAAAAAAACATCAAAATCAGTAAAAAAAACTACAAAGATAAAACCTGCAAAAAAAGTTAGCAAATCAAAGACTGTAAAAACCAAAAGAACCACAAAACCAAAAACAACAAAAAAAGTTACAAAACCAAAAATAAAATCATCAAAAAAAGATGAACTATCTTATCTACAAACACAAGTGGTTCTATTGGAAAAAAGAATTGATGAGTTATTATCTAAAAGTTCTGCTTAGATGTAATGAATTTTGATTTCAGGGGTTTGATTATTTTTTGATTTTAAAATATTGTTACAGCATGGACTGCGTACACTTTTGCACATCATAAAAATCTCACATGAGAAAACATCTCTTTAAAAGATCTTTACATGTATTATTAGATAGGTTAACTGTAGATTGTATTATTAATGAGACTAGTGTATAATAATTTCAAAAAAAAAATTGATAAAAAACTAAATGTTTAAAATAAACGAGACATAAGGAGAACATGATTTTTCTAGGACATGTACCTAACATGAAATGCTTTCATTTTACAACACAAAATAATGGTTTTCTTGCTATACCACACATATCAAAATGATATTTAACAATGATCAATTTTTTTGAAAATATTTGAAAGTCGACTATTTCACACCCTTTACGTGGCACAACTTGTATGTGTGTACCAGTAACACGATATGGAGTTTTTTAACAATAGGTTATTGTGTCAACTTTCAATTTATTATACCAAAAAATAATACTTTAAAAGTTGTTTGTATGAATTAAACATACAATTTTTCAATTAATTACAAATGTTTTACACTGTTATGATTAAAACATATAAAAATTTGTGTGATGATTGTTTTAGAATGAAATGTGCAAATGGATGTTTATGTGAGTGTCATGAAGTACATTAGTAATTAAAAAACACTATTACAAATTTAAAAATAAATTATTTTCAAAAATAGTTTTCAAGAAAACTTTGGAGTTTTGTTTTTTTACAAAAAAGTATTTTACTAAATATATGATCAATTGTTTAAAACTCAGAATCAAATGAATTTTTTGAAAAAATTTTATCAATTTAATAATAAAATTTCAAAAAACTATGGCATTTTAAATCAAAATCAATAAAAATGCTTAAAAAAATCAATTTATTATATGCTTGTTTAAAATGATCACACGTTAAATTAACATTGAATTATACGTATGAAAACAACATGGAGTTAGAAATTGTTGCACCATTTAAAATTGAAATAAATGATTCACTAACATATGGAATTCCATTAAAGGACATATTAGAGATAAAGTATATGCAGCCTATAGTTGAGAGTGGTTCTGAAATCAAAGTTATGGTAAACGAGAAAGGGGCAGTGATTCCAGTTATTAATATTACAAGAAATATGGGTTATTCAAAAACAAGATATGATTATTCACATCCAGTTATTACTGTTAAAAAATTTGGAACCAAGGTTGGAATTGAGGTAAGCTCAATTTCTAGAATGGTTGATTGTTCAAAATCAATTCAATTCAAAACAAACATGTTTGAAAGTGACAAATTTTTTAACAGTATCATAAAAACAAATAGAACAACAATCCACATGTTGAATTTGGAAAATGTATTGAAAGGCACTGATAAAATTTTAAAAACAATTGCTCAAAAACTTCCATATTCAGGAATGAATTGGAAGTAGTTTAATTGTAAAAAATTCAAATTAAAAAAATAGATAATAAAATTGTGTAAATTTATTTTAGTTTTTCTCCAGAACTATCAAAAGTTCCATTACGCTTTAACATGATACCAACTCCTGCTAAAATTCCAGGTACAATAATTAATAACAAATCGACACCCATAAACTCTAAACTTCGTTTCTTTTCAGGTACAGTTTCGATATCATTTTTGGTACTGTTTGTGTTATCTAATAGAGGATTTTCGACAATGGGTTTTGAAACAATTTCAATGTCATTTGAAAATTCAGGCAAGTTTTCTGCCAACATCAATAATTTGACAGACCCTGCACTTGCAGCATTTGCAGTAAATGTAGCATGATCAGTTCCTTTTTCAATTACAACACTTTCAGGAATTCTTATTTTACTAGTGTCATCTACAAATAAATTGATCAACAAATTCCTATCAGAAAATACAGGATTATTCGATTCATCTAATAGTTGAATCAAAAATAAACTCTCAGTAAAGGTATACACATCATCAGGAGAAGACAAAGTAAGTTTTGCAGGTTTTTTTGCAGTAATTACCTCAATATTCATATCTGTTTCATATTCTCCTGCAGTCATTGTAATTATATCTGCACCTGAATCTTTTGCATTTGCCATGAATAATTTTGGAGAGTCGCCAGATTTTATCTGTCCACCTAAAATATCGATAACTGAACTAGGAGACTTTGAGATGTAGATGTTTTCAGGGAAATACCATACAGATGATTCATCACGTGTCATGTATGCAACAACTGGAAAATCTGTATCTGGAATAACTTTGGAGATCATTGGTTTTGCCACAAATTTTAGATCTGCTTTTGTTGGTCCAAACACATCAAGTTTTGCAGAATCCGAACCAAACCCTCCAACTACATACAAATCAGTTGCCATACAGTTTGAAGTTGTAGAACCCTCCCCACCATCAGTAACAGTATTGACACATGAATTATCAGACAAAGTAGAAGACTCTTTAATTGTATAACCCATATTTCCAAACATCAATCCAACTGATGTGCCCTTGATGATTTTTGGAGGAGTTATTACTACAGAATCAACATCTGAGGGATTAATTCGTACATTTAATGATTTATCAGCTGTAACTGGGATATCACCATCTTGTAAATATACAGATCCAATCAATACATTTTTTCCAGCAGATACACTAGGTATTGTTTTGATTTGTACAGGGGAATTATCGATGTAAAAATCAGGAGTAACTGTTAACTGTTTTGACTGAATCCCAGAAAAACCTGGAGATGATGCATAAATGGTATATACGCCTTCAATACCTACAGGAGATGACAATAAGGAATAGCCATAAGAATCACCTTTTTTGATCAAAACATCTAATTTTGTTTTATCTCCTGAATAATCATCCCATGCACGACTTGCCTCATTTCTCAGTTGAGATTCATCAACACGTTCAAGAGAACCTGTCCATTTCTTTTTATTACCATACTTGTCAATTCCATCTTCTGTAGAATATTGAGAATCCCCTGTTTGTGTTTTTTCTGAATCTAAAACTGCATGTAATGTGATAATAGTATCTTTTTCAGCAGTGGTTGGTTTTCCAGTTTCATCTTTCATTACAACTACGGCATACGAATGTTGTTGAGCTTGAGAGGAGATCACTTCAGGAAACAAAAAAAGATCTAAAGATTTTTCTACAGGGCCAGATACTGTAATTCTTTTATTTTTAGTATCCATCCCATCTGATGCAGCAAAGATCATTGCATTACCAGAAGTATTAACATTAAAAGTCCCAATCCCATAATATTGCCCTTCATCAATGTACATCTGTTTTGTATCAAGAGAAATTACATCAGTAGATGTAGAAAGATTAATTATTATATCCTTATCTGCAATTACTGGTTCTCCAAAATCATCAGTTAACTGTACTGTATAGTATCCAGTTTCTGGACCATGCATTGCAAAAGTATCAGGTGCTGCATTGAGAAGAATTTGAGTGGGTCTGTTTTTTACTTCATAAACTATAACAGTAAAAGAAGTAGGTTCAAATCCATCAGCTACTAGCGCAATTTTTGCCTCACCTGTATCATGAGCCAAAATTTTTACAGTTGTAATTACACCACCATCTTCAATATCCCCAATAGATATTATTTCAGTGTCAGAAGACACTGCTCGTAAATTATCAACCTGTTTTGGTGTTGGACCTTTCTCAGTAGGGTAAATATGTAATAGTGCCTCAGAACCTTTTACTAGTTTTTCAGGAACCATTCTGGTACTTAATTCATCACCGATTGTATCTTCAAATAAAAAACTATCCTCATCTGCAACATCAGTTTGAGCAAAAGAGTTTGAAATGGGGGAGAATATTAACAATAATACAATTATTGGGAACGCAGAAACTGCCATTTTCATGACTAAAATTATGTATTTTATGATATAATGAGTTGTTTGTTTTTTTTGAAAACTATATGTGTGAAAACAAGATATCACCATAAAATATCTGTATTAAAAAACCAGATAAGATAAACAGCATATAAGGTGTGGCAAAAGTTACCCAAATATTCTTTTTTTCATTAAATTTTGTAGTATCTGCATTATGCAAAGAAAATGAAAATTTTTTTTGTTTCTGTCCAGTTTCAATAGAAAATGCAAATTTTGCATTTTTTGCCTTGAAGCCTACAAACATTGCCACAATTTTTCTTGGAATATTCTCATCAAAATCTTCAAACATAACATCGTGTCTTAACAGTCTTATTCCATTTCGTATAAAATTTATCATAAACGGCAATACAAAAAGTAGTGCAGAATTGGTCAAAATAGTAGTAGGTAAGATATCACTCCCACTTAAAGTCAATCCAGGAGTAATAAATGAAATAATAATTATTGCAAATGCATCTGCTCCTCCAAATAAACCAGTTCGCCATAATACTAATGCAATAGGAGCTGCAATCATTGCAATACCCATATCTACTACAAAGGACAAAACATTTTCTTCAAAGATTAACAGTATAACACCTGTAACCCCTCCAATCACCCATAAAATATCATGAACCTCCCTGCTCTTAACATCATAGTATGATGCAACTGCAAGAATTACAATAACGGTGATTATTCGTAACTCATTCCCATCAAAGGGTAACAAAAGTCATACCTCTAAAACAACTTCATCAAAGGGTTTTGCCTTAGACCACACATGCTGACATAAAGTAAATAGCATATTTACCATCTCTTCAGAATTTGTTTGAATAACTGAATCTGTTTCATCATTAAGATCCATCGTTTCTTGAATTGAACCTGACATGATAACTTTGGTACCTTTTTCTAAAATTAATCTGCTTTTTGAAGGCAGTTTGCCGATTCTAGTTTGAGATATGTTTAATCGTTTTATGTGCGGGTATAGATCCTCACTTTTTGTCTGAGTCAATAATCTAATTTCGCCACCTCTTTTTTGGAACTCTGTGATTTTTTCAGGAATAGATGTATGGTACATTCTCAAAATATCATCAATTGGTGCAATTAGATATACTGTCTCTTTTGCATCTTTGAGTAAAGCAGATATTCTATTGTAAATATTTGCCCTACCTTGAACTACATCCAAAGTGCTGTTATCAACAACAGTAAGATTTGATATTTTTTCCAACTCTTCAATAATTTCTTTGGATATTTTTTTCATCATGACTATCTCATTTTCTTTCTTTTCAATTAACGTAGCAAACGCATCTCTTACAGGGATTGCATCACATAAAGTCGGGTTTGTAAAAGTAGTTTTAACAATTCCTTTATTTTTTAAATTTGAAACAATTCTGTATGTCTTTCCTCTATCAATTCCAAGTTTTGTAGATAAAGTACCAATAGTTACAGAACCAACATGAAGCAATCCTGTATATACAGTGGCTTCTGTTTCATCCAAACCAAAATTAGAGAGTTTTTCAATTACTTTGGGATCAATTGGAATCAATAATACTTACTTCCATATCAGGGCAACGCATATTGTCTAAATATAGTTTTTGAAGATCAGATGTAAATCCAATCCTCTTATTGCCAAAGTGTTCATAGATGTGTAAAATCAGAAACAATACAATAACGAATGTGTCTTTTTTGACAAATAATGATATCACAAATTACATGGGTAATTAATTGAATTTTTAACATTTTAAAAAACGCAGGTGTAAAAAATGAGTTTAAAAATACATATCAATTTAGATAAACCAGACTATGAGATCTGAGAATTTTTGAGATTGAATTTATGGTATAAAATTCAAATTTGTTATTTTGATTATCTAAATCATGTTATGAATTTTTTTGATATATCTTGATGATTTCATGAGAAGAAAGAAGAAATGTTTAGATTTAGATCTGATTATGAGAATAGATTAACAAAAATATGAAAGATAAATAATTTCTACACAGATTCTGAAATATTAAACTATTAGGCGTATTGTATTTTTATAATATTGTGCATATTTGTCCATATGGCCTTGAAAAAATCAAGGTTACCTGTGGAAAATTGCAAAAAATCAACTAAATCTTTACGTTTTATTTTGAGGTTAAACAGGAAGGATTACTTTGCCCTCAAATTTTTGGATATTATCTGTCTGAAAAATTTTTTCTAATTTTTCTTTTTGTTGCATTGTTACTCCTTGAACAATAGTTTTTGAAGATCCATTTTTATCAACTAGTGCTAAAATGTATCCGCTGTTATCTGTTAACACAAATCCTGCAGATTCATCAACAAAGGCGTATAGATTCTCTTCACCTACTGGTTCCCAGATGTCTGTTTTATTGTCAGTTAATGCCAAAGCAGGCATTGCTTTTCCATTAGTTAATTTATTCAGGTATTCTCTTGCATCAGCTACTCTTTTCTGACCTTTTTTTAATGCCTGAAAATATTGCATATTTACCAAATATTTGCATAGTTATAAAAACAATATCGAGATGATCATAATTCGTAATTTTTTTTAGATGAATGATTCAATCAAAGTCAAACTTAACTAAATGGTTATGTAATCTAAATTATGGATTTATTTGGAAAGAAAAAATCAGCCAAAGATTGGTTTGAAAAAGGAAATGAATTATTTGAAAATGAACAATTTTTTGATGCCATTGAATGTTTTGATAGAGTAATTTTAAATAAAAAAATACATGGAAAAAATATTGCAATTGCTCTAAATAATAAAGGAAAATGTATTGAAAAATTAGATGATTTTAAAACCGCTCTCAAATGTTATGAATTTGCAATTCAAATGGATTCGGGTTTATCTGATGCATATATGAGAAAAGCAGGAATTTTAAAAAAAATGGGTCAACATAAAGAAGCAGAAAAAGTCATTTTAAAATCTAAATCATTAAAAGAATAAAGTATTTTGATTTAAAATTGATGCCATAGATTACCATGATATTCCGGATTACTGCAGTTACCCATCTTTACCATGACCTTTTGTAATCTTGGCTACATTACTCATTTCAAAATTCTCATAAAATAAAAAAACTAAGAAAAAATTGATTCAAATAGTAAATTAAATAAAAAAACTGTGTTTGAAAATACTATTTTTCTATCTAAAGAATGATTTGAATAAGCGATCTAAATATTATTAATTCAATTAGAATAATTTGTTTTGAGAGAGAAAAGTGTGTACAAGACGTTCTTCTTTTAAGATATGGTTTCTGACTATTTTTATTTCTGAAATGATTTGTGTTATGGGGTAAAAAATTCCCTACACATTGATTCTTCATAACTAGAGCAGGCCATTTTAGTGCACATCATTAATTCAGAATTTTCTTGATTTGTTTTACATGTGTTACACCCATCAAACCAAACAGAACAATTTTTTGGGATTTGATTTTGAATGTCTCTCACTTCATATTCTTTTGAAATATCTGAACTTTCATTTGATGATTCTTCACTACCTGCAAATGAGATGGCAGTAAAAACAACGATTAACCCTATGATTAATCCCAATACACCTGATTTGGTAGCCATTACCTTCCCAATACTTGTCATCTAGTTAAAATTTTAAAAACAGATCACCGAAATTTTATAAATTAACTTGTGATAAAATCAAAACAAAATATTCTAAAAGTATATCATAAAGATAGTTATAGAATTACACCTTTTTAAAATCAATGCCTCTTACAAATGATGTAATTATCAAATTAAATGAAATAACCACCATGGTTGAAGATAAATCAAAATTATCAGAATCAGACATTGATGAAATTAAATCGATTTTTAAAAAATTAGTTGAAAATAATGAAAGATTTGATTCAGATGAAATTGAATTTTGGTTTGAAAATGAGGGGAGTTGGAAAATAAAAGAACCAAGAGTACGAATCGTAAATCTTGCAAATTATATTCAAGACAAACACCAACAAACAGCACATTTGAGAATGTTATCTGACGATGACTGTAGTTGTGGGCATTAAGTTTCTAATTGTTCTAATAATCTACTAACAATTTTTGAGTTCTCTGATCTTTCTGTAGTTATCTCTTGGAGTCTTTTTTCATCTTTTTTATCTTTTGTAATGAGTTGAAAATATTCTTCATCCAAATCATTGTTAGTTTGCTGTCTTTTGACTATCTCAAAGAGTACTCCAATTACTTGTTTTTGGATATCAATTAATGCGTCTTTATCTTCTTCAGACATGTCTCATTTTTCATTTATGATTTGTGTAAATAATTCTTTTAATTGAGGGTTTGAGATTTCAGTACTTGCAGAAATAAAAAAAGATTCTAGTTTTTCTTTATCATATCCTTCCTTTTGGTATTTTTTTGCTTGTAAGGCCATCTCTAATTTATCAATTTGATGAACTAGTATGGACTCCTCTGATGTATTGTATTGATATTCATTCCATATTTTCAAATACTCTTCTTTGATTTTTTCAGGTAAATCTTTTACAATTTTTTCAAATGCATTTTTTTCTAGTTTTTCTTTTTCTTCTTTATCTATTTGTTCAGGAGTAAAATCACCTATTTGAGATTCTGCCAAATCGTGCAATAGTGCCATTTTTAAAATTTTTTCAGAATTCATATTATTCATATCTGAGATGAGCATACACATTACAGTCATAGAGTAAGTATGATCAGATACTGATTCGGGATTTAAGATAGACACCTTATCTATCCAACCTTGACGTGGGATTTTTTTTAAATTAATAGAATTTTTTAAAAAATCAAGTATCATAGAGTTGTTTTGTAATGGATATTTCTATTAATAATTTTTTCAGAGATAATTTTTCGAACGACATAAAAGTAAATTATCACATTAAAGATTAATGAGAATTTATACAAAAACTGGAGATGATGGGAATACAGGATTACAAGGGAATTATAGAATTTCCAAATCTCATCAAAGAATTATTTCATATGGTACAATAGATGAGGCAAATTCCACAATAGGAATAGTATTGAGCAATCAATTAGATGAAGACATTAGAGAAATATTGACACAGATTCAAAATGAATTATTTTTAGTTGGATCTGATCTTTCAAATCCTGATCTTAATGATACAAAAAATAGAGTGTCTTTAGAAATGATTGAAATGTTAGAGAATCATATTGACAAATGCGAATCCGAGTTAGAACCGTTAAGAAATTTCATTTTGCCCGGAGGTGATCAAATTAGTGCACAAATTCATCATGCTAGAACTGTTATTCGAAGAGCAGAGACACAGGTAGTTTTACTTAGTGATAAAGACGAAATTAATTCAAATTGTATAAAATATCTTAATAGATTATCTGATCTGTTTTTTGTGATTGGTAGATTAATCAATAAACGAAAAGGTATTGAAGATACTCCTTGGAAGATCTAAAAAGACAAACTTTAATTCCTCAGCAAGGTGATTTTTTTCAAGTGCCGAGGTAGCTCAGCCTGGAAGAGCACCACGCTGAAGACGTGGCTGTCCCTTGTTCAAATCATGGCCTCGGCACCATTGTTATTGTAAAGAGTTTGACTCATTTTGATCGATTCACTCAATATTTTATGAATGTAAATGTGTCAAAAACACATGAGATTAATTGATTATAAAAACTGGTCAAACGTGTTACGAGAAAGCAAAGTTGCTACCTAACGAAATAAAGTCTAATCAAACTTTAAAAAAAATTATGAGAGTAGCATGATTGCTAATCCCAACACTGTCAGAATTCCTATGAAAAGGAACATTCGTCCTTTGGTATTTTTTCGCTCTCTGACTACTTGCATATTTCATAATACTCAGAATTCTATTTTAAACCAAGTATCATAAAATTGGAAAATTAACATACCAAAATTATTCCTAAAATAATAACTGAATCTATTATTTTTTAATGCATTAAATTAATCTCAAAATTTAACTTACTGAAAAAATGTGTTTAAGATATGAGTTTTAGAACTAATGTTTTTTCAGGAAAAGAATTGGGCATAATTTTAGGCGTTTCTGGAATTGTTTCAGTAATTTTATACGTTTCTTATGTTACACTTAGATGATCAAATTTTTTAATTGGTTAAAGAATTTGAATACAATTTCTTACTTGTTGAAATTTTAATTAGGATTTTTGTCATTCTTTAAAATTAGCTTAAAGTATTGTTCTAATTTTTCTATTTGATGCTGAACAAACCTTGCTAAAAAGTCCTTTTTTATGAGGAAACACAAAACCAAACCATGTCTTTCAAAATGATTAACCAGAGTTGGAACTTTACCATATTTTCCTAAATTCACAAAACTAGTCCATGTTTTACCAGTAAATTTTTCTAAAATTTTTGCTCGTGCATTAATTTCACAATTTTTACAATAAACTGTTGTTATTTCATCCATTTTGATTTAATGTATTGTATTGAAATAAATCATTTTTCTTATTTTTTTTAATTTTTACATACATTGAAAAATCTATTGAAATAGTTTTCAGATAATATGTAAAACCTTAAAGAATGTCCAATTTTTTAATTAATTTTTTACACATTTAAAGAAATATTCACAGATAAGATAAATCAAATAATTGTTTCATAACATTATGTCAAAAAATTTGGAAAATAAAGAAAAAGACAAAGAAAAATTCATTGAAAAGAATGCCAAAGGCGAAGTGTTAGCATATACATAGAAGGTTATTGAAAGTTCTTTGAAAAACTTTCCTGGATGATTCCATTCAATTAACAAATAGTTTTCAACGTCATAGGAAGTCATTAAAAATAATCATAATCAAATATTTTATTTTTAAAAAGTACAATTAATAATTTAATTAAATTTGAACCATGTTTTCAAATTACAAAATTTAAAACAAATTAAAAATGTCTCTAAAAATCTAAATTTGTGAATATTGTTTTTAAAAATAAATTAGTAGAAATTTATTTTTTGAAAATCTCCATTTATCTAAATTATATAATAAAATCATTCATATTTTTAGGATTATTGAAAAATCATGTATTTTAATAAAATTGATTTTAAGAAAATGCCAAAATCGAGAATTTTTTTTTGATCGCCATAATTTTTAAATATTTTTAAGAGAAAAATCATTTTGCAAAATATTTAAAAACAAGGCAAACTGTTCTTTTTCGATATAAATGGCTGAAAAAAAGATAGTGAAAAAAGCTACAAAGACTAAAGCAAAAGCTACAAAGACTAAAGCAAAAGCTACAAAGACTAAAGCAAAAGCTACAAAGACTAAAGCAAAAGCTACAAAGACTAAAGCAAAAGCTACAAAGACTAAAGCAAAAGCTACAAAGACTAAAGCA
>JAANXA010000040.1 GCA_018263505.1 Candidatus Nitrosopumilus sp. | reverse complement strand
ATTGAAATCGTGCGTAAATACAACTAGTGTGTACAATGATGCCATTTGATGATACATTTGACACATTTGATGATACATTTGACACATTTGATGATACATTTGACACATTTGATGATACATTTGACACATTTGATGAAAAAACAGATAATCTACAAATTATATCACATTAAAATCATAAATTCAGATTTTTATTATAATAGAAATTCAATCTAGTCATGATAAAACAAGAAGATGCAAAAAAGGTTGTAGAAGTTATTGGAAATAACCTCATAGGTGTATCACATGATTCAAACAATTTTCAAAAATTACCAGATTCATTTTGGGGATATTTTGCTAGAGGGCACGATAAAAAAGGAACATTTGGAGTAATTGTCACATACTCAGAAGAAGGAAAAGATGTAGATGAATTAATTGACATGTATGAAAAATGGGCAGGAAAAAACAAAACTAAAAGTGTAGAATAATTATTTTGTTTCTTTCAAAAGTTTACGGTATCCCTGACATTCTTTACAAATAGGTTTTCCTTTGTATTTTGGGTTGCCGTCTGAGATTTTCAGAGTTCCTGGATTATTTTTACAAATACAACAGTTTACCATTTAAAATATTATAAAAATCCAATTAATAAAAATTGGCAATCATTACAGATTATCAGTGATGTATTTTGTGAATTCTGTTGTGGTTTTATCACCACCAATATCTTTTGTTTTTACACCAGATTTTACTAAATTAAAAATAGTAGTTTCCAACTTTTCTGCAACTTCAAAACATTTTGGATCATTATGTTTGGAACCAAGCCAATCTAACATCATTTTGATTGAGAGTAGAAATGATGAAGGATTTGCAATATTTTGTCCTGCAATATCAAATGCTGCACCATGAACGGGTTCAAATAACGCAAAAGTATCACCCAAGTTTGCAGCAGGGGCCATTCCCAATCCCCCTACAACTTGAGACGATTCATCAGATAAAATATCACCAAACAAATTGGTAGTTACAATCACATCGAATTTTTCAGGTTGACGAATTAAATTCATAGCACATGCATCAACATACATCTCTTCAAATAAAATATCAGGGTAATTTTTAGAAACATCAGTACATGCTTTTGCAAACAAACCATCAGTTACACGCATTACATTTGACTTGTGAACACATGTGACTTTTTTCATTGAATTTCGTTGTCTCGCAGTTTCAAATGCATATTTTGCAATTCTTTTTGATGCATCTTCTGAAATAATTCTTAAAGCAACTGCAGAATTTCCCAAACTGAATTCTTTTCCAGTATAAAGATCCTCAGTATTTTCTCGCACTATCACCATATCAATATCATCACGCAATGCAGGCATGTGAGGGTATGACTTTGAAGGTCGAATATTGGCATAAAGGTCAAGCATACGTCTCAATACAACAATTACATCTGCTGCACTTTCACCAACAGGAGCCTTTAGACAAACATCAGATTGTTTGATGGCATCAACTACATCATTAGGTAACGCCTTTCCTGTTTGTTCAAGGGCTTTATCCCCTGCAATTAATTTTGAGATTTCAAATTGTAATTCAAATTTTTCATTGATTGTATTAATTACAGAAATTGCAGATTCAGACAGTTCAGGACCAATTCCATCTCCAGTAATTAATGAAATTTTATACATAAAAATAAGAAATCAAGGAAGGATTTTAATGGTTAGTTTTTCAAAAAAATTTTTTGTAGTATAATCTCAGGTATAAAAAATTCAGTTCGTTATTTGAAACGGTCAATGTTAAAGAAGAAGTGAATCAGTGAGAGTGTTTTTCTTGAAGCAGTTTTTTGAGCATTATACGATTAATTGCATCAATTACTGCTTTTACAGAAGTAGTAACAATATCTTCTCCAACTGATTTTGCAGATACTTTGTTTCCTAATGCATCTTCAACTTTTACCGTAACTTCACATAATGCACCTGAACCACCAGAAATTGAAGCCAAACCATAATCCTTGATTCGAATTTCAGAAAGTTTACCAGTAATTTTTTGAATTGCATTTAATGCAGCATCAACTGGACCTACACCATAATCAGTTCCAACATGATCATTACCATCAACATTTAGTTTCACAAATGCATAAGGCATTGTTCCAATTCCAGTAGATACTGAAAATCCAGTCAATTGGACGATTTTTTTGAGATCTTTTTCACCCATTACATCACTAGTTATAGAAAGTAATTCCACATCAGTGAGTTGTTTTCCCTGATCACCAATTTCTTTTACCTTATCTAAAATCTGTTTTGATTGTTCATCAGTTGGATGGACTCCATATTCAGCAAGCATTGCATTCATTCCATGAACTCCTGCATGTTTTCCAACTTGAAGCCATCTTTTTCTTCCAACTAATTCAGGACTAATTGGTTCGTATGTGAGAGGGTTATTCAATACACCATGAGTATGAATTCCAGACTCATGACCAAATGCATTTGCACCAACAATTGCCTTGTTTGGTTGAACAATGATTCCAACAGTCTTTGAAATAAATCTAGATGCTTCATAAATTGATTCAGAATGTATGTTAGTCTCATACGATTGTTTATGAGGCAAGCATTTGAGGGCCATAGAAAATTCTTCTAATGATGCATTTCCAGCTCTTTCCCCAATTCCATTAATTGTTACATGTGCACATGCAGCTCCTGCATGAACACCAGCCAAAGAATTTGCAACTGCCAATCCAAAATCATTATGACAATGAACACTGACTGGAAGTTTTGTGGCCTCTACAGTATCACGAGTAATTTCAGCCATATATTCAGGAGTAGAATATCCTACTGTATCAGGGATGTTAACTCGATCTGCACCAGCTTTTGCAACTTCACCAAAAACTTTTTTCAAAAACTCTCTATCAGTTCTTGATGCATCTTCAGCTGAAAATTCTACTTGAAGACCACGAGATTTACCATACTCTACTGCTTCAATTGCTTTTTCAAGAGCTTGATCCCGAGTCATTTGAAGTTTATGTTCCAAATGAATATCAGAGGTTGCAATGAAAGTATGTACATAATTTAATCCAGCATCAACTGCAGCATCAATATCTTTTTTAATAGTTCGAGTTAATCCTGCAACTTCACAAGATAATCCTTCAGAAGTTATCATCTTAACAGCTTTTGATTCACCTTCAGAAATTACAGGGAATCCAGCTTCAATCGCATCAACACCTAACTCATCAAGTTTTTTTGCGATAGATAGTTTTTGTTCAGGAGATAATGAAACGCCGATAGTTTGTTCACCATCTCTTAATGTAGTATCAAAGATTCTAATTTTCATTGTTCGCTCCTTTGTAAAGCAGCAACACCAGTTCGTGCAACATCAATTATTCCAAATGGTTTTACTAACTCTTCAAAGGCATTAGTTTGATCAGGAGTTGCAGTCAATTCAATCATCATAGAGTCCTTTCTAACATTATGAACTTTACCACCATATGCATTTGTTATTTTATTGACTTCCATACTGTCATTTGCATTACTTAGTTTAATCTTAAAAAGACTTAGTTCACGGAACAATGTCTCATGTTCATCTAGTTGTTTGACTTCTACAGTGTCAATCATTTTATCTAGTTGTTTCACAATTTGAGCAATTTGTTTTTCATCACCAAAAGTAGTAATAGTCATTCTAGAATAATCAGGATTATCAGTAATACCTACAGAAATACTATCAATATTGAAATTTCTGGCCCTGAAAAGATGAGTAATTTTAAACAAAATTCCAGGTTTATTTTCAACTAAAAGAGAAAGAATTGCCCACATAATCAATCACTACGAAGGTAACACCATATCAGAAAGTGAAGTTCCAGGAGCTACAAAAGGCAATACATCTTCTTCAGGATCAATTGGAATATCAATTACAGTTGCAACATCACTGCTTAATGCAGTTTTGATAGCTTTGTCAAGTTCATCCATAGATTGTGCTCTAAGTCCTTGAGCTCCATAAGATTCTGCTAATTTTACATAATCAGGACAACTTTTTTGATCAACACCAATCATTCGTCTATCATAGAAAGTTCTTTGCCATTGAGCAACCATTCCCAAAGTTGCATTGTTTAGTACAAATACAATTACAGGGATATCTTCTAAAACTGCAGTTGCAAGTGAATTTTCAGTCATTGCAAAACTTCCATCACCAGCAATATCCACAACGGGAACATCAGGTCTTGCAACTTTTGCACCAATTGCAGCAGGAAATCCCCAACCCATGGTTCCAAGTCCAGTAGAACTAAAGAAGGTTCCAGGTTGAATAACATCATAAAATAATGAAGCCCACATTTGATGTTGTCCTACTTCAGTGGTGATAACAGATTCTTTAGGTAATAGTTCTCTAAGTTTACGTAAGATTTTTGCAGCACCCATCTCACCAGGATGAATTTTTAAATTCTCTTTCCAATATGACCTAGTTTCTCTTACATGTTTTATCCAAGTAGAATCATCTGATTTTTTAAGAGATTTTTGTAAAAGTAATTTTACCATTATTCTAAGATTTGCACGAACATCACCAACAACTGCAAGTTGAGCAGTCTGATTTTTTCCAATCTCAGCAGGATCAACATCCATGTGAATAATTTTCAAACCTTTTTCAAAAGTTTCAAAAGTTCCAACAGACCTATCAGAAAATCTTGTACCAATAGCTAATACACAATCAGCTTCTGCCATGATTTTGTTTGCCTCTGCGCGTCCATGCATTCCAATAGAGCCCAAACATAAAGGATGATTTTCAGGAAATGCACCCTTTCCTTTGAAAGTTGTAACAACTGGCAGTACTAGTGTTTCAGCAATAGATTGTAGTTCGGCAAAAGCAGAAGAAATTATGGTTCCACCACCAGCTAAAATCACAGGTTTTTGTGCATGAAGTAACATATCAATTGCTTTTTCAACAGCAATAATATCAGGATCAGTCCACGGATGATATCCTTGAATTTTAAATTCATCAGGAAAAATCATTTCTGCTTCATTTTGTTGTACATCTTTTGGAATATCAATTAAAACAGGTCCAGGTCGTCCAGTTTCTGCGATATAGAATCCTTTACGAATTACTTCAGGGATTTCTGCTGCAGTTCTTGGTTGATAAGCATATTTTACAACAGGGTTAGCCATTCCAATAATATCACTTTCTTGAAATGCATCTTTTCCAATCATTGCAACAGGTACTTGTCCAGTTACAGCGATCATAGGTGATGAGTCAGCTTGGGCGGTTGCAATTCCAGTTAAAATATTTGTAGCACCAGGTCCAGAAGTAGCAAAACAAACACCAGGTTTTCTAGAAACACGTCCAAAGCCATCTGCCATATGAGATGCAGATTGTTCATGTCGTGCTAAAATATGTCGTATATTACATCGAGAAAATTCATCATACATAGGGAGGTTAGAACCACCAGGCAAACCAAATACCTGTTTAACGCCTTCTTTCTCCATTGCAGTCATCAAGGCTTTTGCACCAATCATAGTTTCCATTTTATTCATCAAATCTTTTTCCATAATTTTAATGTGTTAAAATTATGAGCAGTTTTACAGGAAAACCACTTGTTTTTTGTCAAGCGGTTCAAGTAAAATATTACTCATTGAAATCATAAAAACAATCAATCTGTAATTTATAAAGATTTTCAGAGATATAACAAAGATCAGATAAACAAAAAATACAGAAGATTTAAACGGATTATTTTCATTTTGGAAATGATTAGAATTGTCAGAGAATGAAGAGATCATAAAAATTATTGAAATATTATTTGAATCTGGAAAAACAAAAGATTTCTCAAAATTAAGAGATATCCATTTGAATGATCCAAAATTTTCTAGTTTTAGTGATTTACCCCCATATGATCTAAAGGATTTTCAAAACACAATAGAATTAGAAGAATTAAAGTTTGTGAGTATTTCAGACTATAATTATGAAATTAAAAGTCCAAAAATTAGTATTTTTGAGAATACTGCAGTAGTTGCAATAGAGTTAATTCAAAAAGGAATGTTAGTAGATACGAAAGCATACACAGGAGAACATATGGAAATTAACGGAAGAGCAACATTTGTTCTAATTAAACAGCCCACATGGAAGATAATGCACATTCATTTATCAAAAACAAATATGTGATTTAGTTTGAAGATTTGTTTTGATTAGGTTTGTTTGATTTGTTTTGATTAGGTTTGTTTGATTTGTTTTGATTAGGTTTGTTTGATTTGTTTTGATTAGGTTTGTTTGATTTGTTTTGATTAGGTTTGTTTGATTTGTTTTTTTGTTTTTTCCCACTAGAGAGTTTTTTATAAAGTTTGAAAGCTTGATCAACGTTTGAATTACCATGAACAATTGAACGAACAGCCTTAATCATGGCAACAGGGTTATCAGATTGCCAAATATTTCTGCCCATATCAACACCTACAGCACCACCTTTGATTGCATTGAATGTTAGTTGTAATGCATCACGTTCAGGGATTTTCTTTCCACCTGCAACAATTATTGGGACAGGACAAGATTGAACAACTTTTTCAAAATTTTCACAGTAGTATGTTTTGACAATATGTGCACCTTGTTCTGCAGCAACTCTACATGCCAATGAAAGATATCTTGCATCCTTTCCTAATTCTTTTCCTACCGCAGTTACTGCAAGTACTGGAAGTCCATATTTTGCAGCTTCATTAACTAGTTTTCCAAGATTAACAATTGTTTGATATTCATATTTTGAACCGACAAAAATAGACATTGCAAGAGCACTTGCATTTAACCTAAGTGCTTCTTCGATTGAAACGGTAATGTCTTCTTGAGATAAATCATCGCCAATAATACTAGACCCACCAGATACTCTCAGAACCATAGGGGTTGAAGTGGTTGCAGAAACAGATGTTCTTTGAACACCTCTAGTAAGCATAAGTGAATCACAATGTTTTAGCAGAGGAGCAATGACTTTTTTTGGATTTTCTAATTTTTCAGTAGGACCAAGAAAATATCCATGATCTACTGCCAACATTAATGCTCGATTATTATTTGGTTTAATGATACTTGCAATTCTGTTTTCCAATCCCCATTCCATTTTACTTCGATTTTGAAAGAATTTACAACCTTTCTTAAGCCTTTCTTACCAAAAATTTTTCAATCATACAAATAAAAATTTAAAAACTGGAAAATTATTTTGTGATAATAATTTTCATTGCATTATCACCACTTTTTGCATGTTCAAATGCTTTTTGAGTATCTACAATAGGATAAGTATGAGTGATTAATTGTTTGACGTCAATTTGTGATGACTCAATTAGTTCAAGTGCATCTTTTGTGTCAGCATCAGATGCAGCATAACTAGTAACTATAGTAATTTCTTTAGAGTAAATTTTACTCATGTCCAAGTTAATCATTGCACCTTTTGAAGGAACACCAAACATCATCACTGTACCGCCTTTTCTTACCAAATCTATTGCATCTTCTAATGCCTTAAGACTACTAGTTGCAACAATTGCAACATCAACGCCTAATCCATCAGTGTTTTCAAGAATTTTTTGCATCCTATGTTCATCCATAGAATTGATGGATTCTGTAATATTGAATTTTTTTGCGAAATCTAATCTAAAATCATTTACATCAAAACAGAAAATTTTTGAGAATTTTTTTGTGTGAGCTAACATTACATGCATCATTCCAGTAGGACCTACTCCAAAAATTGCTGCAGAATCACCTTCCACATAAGAAAATTTTTTCCAAGATCTTACACAACATGCTAGAGGTTCAATCATTGCAGCTTCTTCAAAACTAATAGAATCAGAAATTTTCAAAACTCCACCATGAGATACATTCCATGCAGGAACAACATATTCCTCAGATAAACCACAAGGAGACAAATTTGTTTCAGAATATTTTTTGCACATTGTTTCATTCCCATGATTACAAAAATGGCAATCATAACATGATACATGATGATGAGTAAACACTCTATCACCTTTTTTAAATTCAGAAACATCACTACCCACTTCTAAAACAATTCCTGCAGGTTCATGACCCAAACGCATTGAAGGTTGCCCATAATGACCAAATACTTTTTCTAAATCAGAACCACAAATACCACAAGCATGCATCTGAACTAAAATATCACCGGATTCCAAAGAAGGTCTTGTAGATTCATCAATAGAAATTACAGATTCATCTTTAACATATGCAGTTTTCATGGTAAAGTATCAATTTCACGATTATAAGTAGATTAAAGGGATTAAACACCAAGTATTTTCTTCAACATAACTCGATAATCTACTTCGGTTTTTTCACTTCCAGCTGCAGGCAATGCAAATACTAAAGTTGATTTTTGAGCTCTAAGTGATGTTAACTCATCGTTTATTGATTCTGTAATGTCATCACTAACTAGAATTAACCCAACATCTGGATCATCAGTTAAACGAGTAATTTCACTCAATGCCTTTTGAGGAGTGTCTGAAATTAATCCAGGAACGCCTGCCAATTGGAAACTAGTTACAAATGATTTACTTCCAACAGTGAATATTTTCACATTAAAAATTTCTGTTCATTCTAATTTAACCCTTTTTGGAAGGGCTAAGATCAGGAAAGATTGATTTAGTTTGAAAAGATATCAGAATCATGGCAGAAATTGATACTCAAAAAAATGTGTACCTATTCTTGCACGGTAAAATGGATCTAAAAGAAAAAGCTACTAATGCTTTGACTTCAAAAGGGTTTTCAGCAGATAAAATCACAATGGCATCCCCAAACAAAGTAGGAGATATTGGAGATTATATGGCAATGTTATGGAGACCACCAACACCAGATCAAATTAAGATTCAACAAATTACCAAAATAGAAAAGGTAGAGCCAGAAGGAATGATCGGTTTGTGGAAAGGAGTTTCACAAGACGATGTGGACACTATACCACTGTAACAAATTAACTGAAACCAGCACCAAAATCATTACTTTTTTCTAAAATATCACCAGATTCTGAACTTTTTAATTTTCTAAACAAAAGTGTTTCATAAACTAATTTCATTGCTTTTTCATCGTCAAGATCACAGTCTTGTTTAATTTGATTTTTGTATTTTTCTAATTTGAGTGGATCTTGTTCATCAGATGAAAGATCATCATGAACCATCAAATTTGCAATTTTTTCAATTTCAGAATTTAATTGATCATCATTCATGTTAATTCATATGTTTTCTAGTTATTAACACATTCGAATTAAAAATTACAAATCAGAAATTAGACCAGAAAGAAAATTAGAAAATTCATCATCAGAAAAAATAATTTGTTCAATTTTATTTTCTTTTTTTGCTAATCTTGCAGATTCTAAATGATAGCAAATTTTTTTTCCATTTAACTGTCCAAAGTAGAATCCAGGACAAGAGCAATAATCAGCATCAGGATCAATCCAATGCTCTTCACCTTTTCCAACCACAGTCCAAATTTTTCTTTGGCTTGGTTCAAAAACATGTAGTTTTACTCTTTTTTCAGAAACAAGTACTTCAACTCTATCAGAGTCTTTGTTCACAAGAATTTAATCCAGTATGTGTAGTATAACTTTGATGTTACAAACTAGAATTATTCCATCAAAGCCAATACTAATTGTAGAAAGCAGTAAAAAAAATCTAGTAGTTACAGATATCCACATAGGATTTGAGAGCCAAATGGCATCAAATGAAATTTTCATAGGGAAAAATACATCCACAAATGAAACAATTACAGAATTATCAGATATTTTAGATAAAGAAAAGCCTGATTCGTTGATTTTATTAGGAGATGTAAAATCAAGTGTGAAAAATATTTCAAAAAATGAATGGGATGAAGTTCCAAAATTTTTTGAAAAGATTAAACAGAAATGTGATATTATCATGATTCCTGGAAATCATGATGCTAATATCCAGAGATTAATTCCTAAAGAAATCATAATGACTAGTACATCAGGAATGATAGAAGACGAAGTATTATTTACACATGGACATGTAATGCCTTCTGAAAATTTTTCAAATGTTAAAAAGATCATTATGGGACATGTCCATCCAGTATTTTTTCAAAAAGAATCAATTATGAATGGTGAAAGGGTATGGGTTTCAATTAAAACAAAAAAAGAAAAAATATTTCCTTCAACATCAGGAGATATAGAAATTATCATCATGCCATCATTTAACAAATATTTTTATGCTTCACACAAAAAAAAATACAACAAATCAATTTCACCAATTATTAACAGAATAGGAAAAATAACATCTGCAAAAATTGTTTCATTGGACGGTTCAATTTTAGGAGATGAATCAAATATTAATCAAGTTTTATGAGAATGATAATTATTTGATTTCATCATAAGGTTGAATTGGATCTATTGTAGGTTTGTTAGTTTTCAACCACTCCAAAGTTTTTACAAATGAATCAGCTAGTTCAATAGTAGTTAAAACAGGAATTCCCAGTTCCAACGATTTCCTTCTTATTTGATATTCGTCATCTAACATTCCAACATATTTTTCCAATGTAGAAGTACTAGGAATATTTATGATGAAATCAATTTTTCGTTCATATAAAAGATCAGCAATGTTAGGCTTTCTTTCAGGTTCTGAAATTTTATGAACTATTTCCACATCGCCCAATTTTTCTTCAAAAAATTCTGCAGTGTGTTCAGTAGCTAAAATTTTGAATCCAAGATGTTTTAATTTTGCAATACTTGCAACAAGTTTTTCTTTATTTTGAGCTCCTCCAACAGTAACAAGCGCAGTACCTTTGTTAGGAAGATTATATCCAACAGAGGTTAATCCTTTAGATAGTGCATCATAGAAGCTTTCGCCAAAACAGGCAGCCTCACCAGTAGATTGCATTTCAACGCCTAATGCAATATCAGCTCCATCTAATTGCATAAAGGAGAATTGGGGGACTTTAATGCCATAATTATGAATTTTTTGCCATTTATTTTCAGATATTTTAGGTAAAGGTTTATCCAAAATCGCTTTAGATGCAAGAGAAATTAAATTTGTTTTAACTAATTTTGAAACAAAAGGCATTGAGCGTGATGCTCGAATATTTAATTCAATTACATACACATGATCATTATTAATTAAAAATTGTAGATTAAACGGACCTTTTACATTAAAAGTCAATGCAATTTTTTTTGTATATTCATTAATGGTTTCAATAATTTTGTTGCTTAAACGCCAAGGAGGGATACACATCATGGCATCTCCAGAATGAACTCCTGCACTATCAATATGTTCTACAATTGCACCAATTACAACTTCTTTTCCATTACTTATTCCATCTACATCAACTTCTAATGAATTTAACATGAATTTTGAAATGACGACAGGATGATTTGGAGAAACATCAGTTGCTTCTTTGACATATGTTTTTAATTCTTCTTGAGACCAAACAACTTTCATTGCAGCACCCGATAATACATATGACGGTCGTACAATAACTGGAAAACCTACATCTTGTGCAAAGCTTTTTGCTTCAATAAGATTTGAAAACGCTTGCCAACGTGGTTGTTGGATATGAAGTTTGTCAAGTTCAGCACTGAATTTGGAACGATCTTCTGCTCGGTCAACATCATGTGCACTTGTTCCCATAATGTTAATTCCGTGTTCAGCTAATCCAGGAGTCAAGTTATTTGCGGTTTGACCCCCAACACATGTGATCACACCTTTTGGATTTTCAAAGTCAGTAATATCCAAAAGTCTTTCTTGAGTTAATTCTTCAAAATATAATCGTGTACAAATATCATAATCAGTTGAAACAGTTTCAGGATTACAATTAACTACTGAAACATGTTTTTCTCCATTTTCTTGAAGGCCCCATACCATATTTACAGTACCCCAATCAAATTCAACACTACTTCCAATTCTATACGGTCCAGCTCCTACAACTACGATTCCTTTTTCATCAGTGGGAATTTGCACATCATTGGAATTACCACCATATGTAAGATAGAGGTAATTTGTTACTGCAGGCCATTCAGCTGCAAGAGTATCAATTTGTTTAACAGATGGAATCACGCCCAATTTCTTACGTAAATCACGTATAGAATCTGGAGATTGTTCTTTAGCACGAGCAATTTGTGTGTCAGCAAAACCCATTTTTTTAGCATTCCAGAGAGTAGGAGCATCCAATTCAGAAGATACAATTTTTGATTCAGTTTTTACAATATTTTGAATTTTTTCAACAAACCATGGATCAATTGATGAAAGAGAGTAAATCTTTTCTACAGAAATACCCATTTTTAACGCAATAGCCACATTGTATAGTATTTTGTCATCATGATGAGATAGTTTTTCTTCGATTTCTTCTTCAGTGTATTTTTTACCATTAACACGATTTAGTACAAGTCCATCATTTCCAATATCCAACATACGAATTGCTTTTTGTAATGATTCTTCAAACGTTCGTCCAACTGCCATAACTTCTCCAACTGATTTCATGGTAGGACCAAGTTTTGGATTTACTAGTTCAAATTTTGAAAAGTCCCATCTAGGATGTTTACAAACAATGTAATCAAGAGATGGTTCAAAACATGCAGTTGTATTTTTAGTAATTCGGTTAACAAGTTCCGATAAATTATATCCCAATCCAATTTTTGCAGACATGTAAGCTAATGGGTAACCAGTAGCTTTACTTGCCAAAGCAGATGAACGAGATAGTCTAGGGTTAATTTCAATTGCCACATATCTATCAGAATCAGAGTCTAAGGCATACTGAATGTTACATTCTCCAACTATTCCAACATGTTTTGTTGCACGTAATCCAGCAGAACGTAACATATGATATTCATGATTATTAATTGTTTGAGAAGGAGCAACTACAATGTTATCACCAGTATGAACTTTCATGGACAGAACATTTTCCATATTACAAACAATTACATTATTTCCGTCATAGTCTTGCATAATTTCATATTCAATTTGTTTCCAATGTCCAATGTATTCCTCAACAAGTACTTGACCAACAAGAGATGCTTTTAGACCACGTTCTACAATTTCGTGTAATTCAATTTCATTATATGCGACACCACCACCACGACCTCCAAGGGTATAGGCAACACGAATAATTACAGGATAATTTAATTCCTCAGCAGCATTTTTTGCATCATCAAAATTAGTTACAGTTTTACTGTTAAGAACAGGTACACCAGCTTCCTTCATAGAATCTTTGAATAATTGCCGATCTTCTGTACTTTGAATACCAGGAATTTGAGTTCCAAGAACGTTTACACCATATTTTTTAAGAATTCCAGATTCATCAAGCTTCACCCCACAATTTAATGCAGTTTGTCCTCCATATGCCAGCATGATTCCATCAGGTCTTTCTTTTTCAATGATAGATTCTACATATTGTGGAGTTACAGGCAAGAGATAAACTTGATCTGCAAATCGAGTATCAGTTTGAATTGTTGCAATATTTGGATTGATTAATACACTTTTCAATCCATCTTCACGGATTGCTTTAAGACATTGACTTCCAGAGTAATCAAATTCTCCAGCTTCTCCAATTTTTATTGCCCCACTACCAAGAACAAGAATTTTTTTCAATGATTCATTTTTTGGCAAAATTTTATTTCTCCATTAATTGTTTTAGTTCTTCAAAGACAAATTTACAGTCAAATGGTCCAGGTGCAGCCTCTGGATGAAATTGTACAGCAATACAATTTTGTTTTTTATGTTTTATTCCTTCAACTGTCTTATCATCAGCATTGGTAAACCATAATTTAAAATCAGACGCATCTAAAGATTCAGGTTTTATTCCATAACCATGATTTTGACTTGTAACATATACTTGATTATTTTCTAAATTAACACAAGGTTTGTTTTGTCCTCTATGACCATACTTTAGTTTGTAAGTTTCAGTATTTCCTGCAATTCCAATTATTTGTGCACCCAAACATATTCCAAGTGTAGGAATATTTTCTTCAATTAATTTTTTAGCTGTATCAATAGTAGCAGGACAATTTTGAGGATCACCAGGGCCACTACTAAGAACTACACCTTTCGGATTGTAAGACATTACTTTTTCAAAAGAAGTATCCCAAGGCACTAAAATTGCCGTATATCCAAGCTCTCTAACATTTCTAATAATTGCATTTTTTGCACCAGTATCAATTACAACAATAGATTTTTCATCATTTCCAAAAATTTTTTCTTCTTTAGTTGAAACTTCATTCATAAATTGTTCAGAATTATAATTAGGAACAGCGCTCAATTCTTTTTTAATTTTTTCAACATCGATCTCAGATTCAGAAACTACAAGAGCAGCCATCATTACGCCACTGGTTCGGAGTTTTTTTGTCAATTCACGAGTATCAATTCCAGAGATTCCAGGGACCTGTTCATTATACATCCATTCATCAAGAGTCATAGAAAGATTCCAATGACTTGCAGTGTGAGATAATTCATGGACAACCAATCCTCGAATTTGTATTTTTTCAGATTCAAAGAATTTTGGAATGCCATCATTATCTTTAACAGTAGGATCTGGAACACCGTAATTTCCAACTAAAGGATAAGTCAGAGTAAGAATTTGACCATTATACGATGGATCTGTTAATGCTTCAGTATAACCAACCATTCCAGTATTAAAGACAATTTCACCAAAAATACACGTAGAAAAACCAAATCCTTGACCATTAAGAACAGTACCATCATCAAAAATTAGCTTTCCAAACTTTTTTGCGTGACTTGATTTCTTTGTAGTAATTGTGACCCTCGTAAAGTCCGAGTTATTGTGAATTTAAGTTTTGTCGTAGGTAATTTAGTAAAAAAATGATCGCATTAAATTTTAGCAATCAAAGTGCTTTGAATTCTTCACTCCATTTATGATATGCTCTAATCATTTCAGTAGAAACACTTGGTTTTCTTCTCACCATAATTTCTCTAAAATCACGAGTGGTTAATTCTCGAGGTTGAATAGGTTCTTCACCTTCAACAGGTTCATGGTAATCAGGAGAATTAAAAATTTCATGTACTGTTTTAATTTGTGCTGCTTGACAAATATCTTTAATATCACTTGCACTATATCCATCAAACAATTTTGCCAATTCAGTATCATTCATTTGAAGATCTTTTCTCAAAGGTTCAGTATATTGATGGAACAAACTCTCTCTTGCTTCTTGAGTAGGCAATGAAACATAGATTCTTTTTTGGAATCGTCTCAAGAAAGGCCAATCAAGACTCCAAGGTTTGTTTGTAGCTCCAATAACATACAACATTAGATCTTTTCCTTTTCCATTAACTCCATCCATTTCAGTCAAAAACTGATTTTTTGTTCTTACTTCTCCACCTACTTCACTATTTCTAGAACCCAAAAGAGAATCAACCTCATCAACAAATAAAATTACAGGTTTACCTTCTTTTTCGGCATAAGTTCTTGCCATATTAAATAATTTTGAAACATTTTTTTCTGCTTCACCTAACCATTTACTCATCATTGATGATGCATCAACATTAATGAAATAACCATCCATTTCATTTGCAGTGGCTGCAGCCAACATTGTTTTTCCAGTTCCAGGAGGACCATAAAGTAACATTCCTTTTGGCCATCCAAGAGGGAACAAATCAGGTCTCTTTGTAGGGTAAACAATTGATTCGCGTAATGCATTTTTTGCATCGTCAAGACCAATAACTTCAGCCCAAGTCACATCAGGTTTCTCTTTCATGACTAAATCTTCAAAATCATTTTCTGCTTCTTGTCGTTGAACAGATTTTTTTTGTTCTTCATCAGAAGCTTTTGGGTCTACTGCAGGCTCCACACCATGGGTTTGTTGTAATGCATTAATTCTATTATGGTAAGAATTACATCTTTCTTTGTAAATAGGATTTAGTTTGCTATTAGGGAATAGTTGTAATAATTTCACTAGTGCGTCTATTGCTTGTTGGTAATGAGTTATTGCCATTCCACGTGCGCCTTGAGAATCAAATTTGATTGCCTCTGAAGCATATTTGCTTGCTGTATTTTCTAATTCTTGTGGTGCCAAACTCATTTCAATAACCTACGCAATGTTCCCTTGAGAATTTTGTTGGTATTCTACAGTGTTAACCTCTGTCACAAGATTGGTTAAATTAATTGCACTTGTTTCATGCTCAGTATAGTCAGGACCATCATGATAATTAACATTAAAATCAGATTTATTAGAAAGATTTGTCTGCATGTCTTTTACCTTATTTATCGAGTCCTCAGCAGAAATAATCAATTCAGAAATTTCATCATCCAAATCATTCAAAGAATAAGAAGTATCAATAATGATGGATGTGAAATATTTTAGAATTGAACGAAATTCTTTTTTGTCAGAATGTTTTTGAAGCATAAAATCAGCAATTTCTACAATTTTGTTCAAATCTTGTAGTTCTTCCAATGAAAGTTTATCAATTTTTTCATCTTCAGACAGATTTACTTCAGATAATTTTTTATCAATTTTTTTTGAAATATTCTTTATACGCTCTATATCCTTTGAAAATGAACGTTTAGAATTTAACAATGTCAAGTAGTGTATTGTTTCAAAAAATCAAGATTAGGGTACTGCTTACTTATTTTAGAGTCTGCCATCAACTTTACTTTATCAAGAAAAATCACAGATTCATCATTTGAATCGCTGAAATCAAATTTTGCCTGAGTAATAGATGCAGAATCCAATACAATGCTACCTAAATGGACAGATAATTCAGATAATTTATGACTACAATAAGGGAGGATATCAAATAATTTTGCACTTACAATTCGAATTACAGATATTGATGATGAAAGGAGTTTAGGAATACTTTTCACACTAGATATACAATTTATTTTATTTCTAATTTGAAGAAGAATGTCCAAACAAAATGATACAGATTGTTCCAATTTTATGAAATTTACATGAGATTCATTTTTTTCATCAAAATCATTTATCAAAAAATGGTTAGACTCCTTCAAATTGTATCTTTTTGTCTCAACCATAGTAATAATTTCATTTAGGAGATTTACAGAGTATTCTAATCTAGGCACCAATGGGACAGAATTTGAAATTGTTTCATAGTTTAATGAATCCAGATTATATTTTACCAACATATGAAGAATTGTCTAAGTTTTGTATTAGAGGATGATGTAACAATGAATTTAGTAACTATAGTGACACCATTCAACAGATACAATTTTGAATTTTTTTGAGTATTTGTGTAAAGGAATTTAGCTCTCAATTTTACCTAATAACAAATTAAGAGAAAACATGGTAAATGAACACGCATTAACAGTTAGTTTAGAAGAATTTGGATTAAGCAAATATGAAGCTCAAGCATATGTGGCTCTAATATCAAGGGGAACTATAGCAGCTAGTGAATTGGCATATTATTCAGAAATACCAAGAACAAAAATTTATCCAACCTTGTTAAAACTAGAGAACAAAAAATTGGCAATAATTTCTAAAAGTAAACCAATTATGTGCACTGCAATTGCACCAGAAGATGCATTTGATGGAATAATACATGAACAAATCAATAAAGTAAATGCAATGAATTCATTGGTATCCAAATTAAAAAAAACCAGTGAAGAGAGTAGAAAGTCAAGAGGATCAGAAGAAAAAAGATATTTTCACATTAGTGCAAATAATGTATTAACACAACTCCAAACAATGATTGAAGGTTCAAAATCATCAATCAAAATCATGACAGATCAGTGGGGTTTTGGATTATTAGCAGAATGTAAAGGACAGTTACAATCAGTAGTACGTAGAAATTTAGATGTTAAAATTTTAGTAGCACCATCACAAATTTGTTCTGAAGCATATAGAAAAATCCCAGATGAAATAGAAATCAGATCATCAGATATTTCACAAAACTGTATGATTTTTGATGGAACAGAATTACTAACAATAAATAATGAAAATGGTAAAGGTGCAATTTTTTCATCTACAGAAATTTTAGGATTCAATCAAGAGAAAATATTTTCAAGCATTTGGAAAAATGCAGTCAAAACAAAAGCTTTTGCAGATATGACAAAAACAGAGGCACAGGAAATTTACAAAATCATTAAAACAATAAATGAAATGGGTTTGACATACATTCTAAATTCTACAATTAATTCAAAAAAATTGGAATTTGATATGTTCAAATTATTAGAAAAAAATGGTGTGTCTTTGAAATCAAAATCACTTGATGATGTAATTGAAATGATGGATGTAATATTGCAAATTACATGTTCAGGTCATGTTAATTTTGAAGCAGATACAAAAAATATTACAGTAGAGTCAAAATTAAACAGCGGTCATTCACTCCCATGGGTATCAATTTTAGATGGATGTCTTCAGAAACAAGGATACAAAACAAGAACAATTTATCAAAATAATTTGCAAAAAGGCGAAAAAGTACATATCAAAATAAGTAAAAATTAAAATCAGATAGTAAAAGCAAAAATATTATGATTGAAGAAAAAATTAAATCATTAGGAATAGTTCTACCAGAACCACCAACTCCAGCAGGATCATATATTCCAGTTGTTAGAACAGGAAATACCTTATTCATTTCAGGACAAATTCCAATGGAGAATGGAAAAGTTGTATTTTCAGGAAAAGTTTCAGATGACAACATAGATGTTGCTCAAAAATCTGCACGAATGTGTGCAATTAACATTTTAGCACAAATCAGAAGAGAAATAGGAGAACTAGACAAAGTTTCCAAAATTATTAGACTTTCAGGATTTGTTAATTCAAATTCAGAATTCACACAACATCCCAAAGTGATTAATGCAGCTTCTGATTTAATATTTGAAATATTTGGAGATAAAGGGAAGCATTCCAGAATTGCAGTAGGGGTTACAAGTTTGCCTTTGGGTTCAATGACTGAAATTGATGCAATTGTAGAAATTTCAAATTAATTTATGTTAAAAATTTTATAAAAATATCAAAGAGAATAAAGATACAGAGTATTGGAATTTACTTGATTTTTTTGTTTAATTCTGAAACGAATTTTTTAATTTTAGATTTAGGAACAACAGCACCACATGCTTTATCATGTCCACCCCCTGAACCACCAAGACTTGTAGCCAATAAATTTACAATTTTGCCCAAATGAACTTTACAGTTTTTTGAGCCCCTTACAGATACAGCATAAATCCCATGATCAACACGTTCTTTGTATGCAACACCAACATCTTTTCCAGATAAACCCATAACAAAATTAACAGCACCACTAGCACCAGAATCCAGTATCTCCATATATCCAAGATTAGACATTGTTTTCATTCCTTGTTTTACTTTAGCAATCATTTGAGAAAGTTTTTCCACTTGAATTTGTGCAAATTCAAAAGTATTTGGAATATCATGAGGAAATTTTGATTCAGATAATTCCTCTACCAAATATAACAAATAATCAGGTTCTCTTTGACGTGCAACAATATTATAAGTTAAAACTGTCGCACTGATTAATGCAAATTGTCTATCATACATTTGAAGTAATTTTGAGCCAATTGGACGGTCTTCCATATAATCAGTAATTGCAGCACACGTTGCCACAAAAGAAGCATGATCATTTAATTTTGATTTGAATGCATTGTAGATTTGTACAGTAGTACATTCATTGATATCATGAATCACTTTAACTTTAATTTTCTCTAAAGATTTTACAATATTTGGATCAATATCATGATGATCAATATACGTAATTGAAACTTTATTTTTTCTAAGAGCAGTTAAAATTTCAATAAATTCATCTTGAGTTTTTTTACTTAATCCCAAATCGCAAATGTAAAGAGATTTTAATTTTTCATCAGAAACAACTTGATGTAACGCTTCCATTTGACCAGGATAATCCACCAATATTGCATCACCACCAAAAGCTTGACGAATTAATGCAGCAGAACTAATTCCATCACAATCTTCTTTATGAGAAATACAAATAACTTTTGAACGTAAATTTTTGGTTGTTTTTTTAGGTGCAGTTTTTTTGGTTGTTTTTTTAGGTGCAGTTTTTTTGGTTGTTTTTTTAGGTGCAGTTTTTTTGGTTGTTTTTTTAGGTGCAGTTTTTTTGGTT
>JAANXA010000004.1 GCA_018263505.1 Candidatus Nitrosopumilus sp. | reverse complement strand
CATTCCTAGACGTAATCGTTCTAAGACTTGATCAAAATTAATTGGTTCATGACATGAAAGTACTCCAGATGAAACATAAGCATTAAGTTTTTTTTCACTAGCACCTGCAGTATGTCCATTGATTATACAATCACATTCTAACATTGCAGAAAGAGATTTCATTGTTTTAGGTTCACGTAAAGTAACTTTTGTCCAAGAAAAAACTTCACCTAAACCAAGTACATGTGAATTTTTAACAGCTGATTTTTCTTGTGCTAGAGTTAGAGATTTACTATTACTAAATTTTGCATCAACTGGGAGACCTCCAGGTACAACTTGAAAAATTCTAATAGGTAAATTTTCTCCAAGTTTGAGAAATTCTTGAAAACCTTTGTAACCTCCTACACTTACTACATCAATCGGATCTGAGAAAAGAGATGTCACTCCACAAAGAAGTGCTTTTTTTGCAAATTCAGAAGGGAGTACAAATTGATCAATGTGTAAATGGGGATCTGCAAAACCGGGACTAACATATTTGTTTTTTACATCAATTACTTTAGTTTTTGAGCCAACTGAATGTGATGCATCTGGACCAACATAAGCAATTCTATCACCAATAATTGCAATCTGTATTTTTGGAATTATTTCTCTAGTGTAGACAGATAACAAATTACAATTTTTGAAGATCAAATCGGCTTTTTTATCGCCCATAGCTACAGAATTCAAAGAGTAAATTGAAGTAGATAGATTAGATGTCACGCCTTTTGATTGGATTTTATGCCTATTATAGATTCAATGCTTAAATTACGGGTGAGGAGGTTTTGTTGATATGAACATACCAAAGGTGATCAGAAAGTATTGTGCAAAATGTAAAACACATACTGAACAAAAGGTCTCCATTTACAAAGCTGGTAAAAGACGAGGTTCTGCAAGAGGTGAACGTAGACATGCTGAACGTAAAAAAGGGTATGGTGGACAAAAATTCCCTAAATTAGCAAAACCAGCCAAAGTTACAAAGAAAGTTACTCCACTTATGACATGTACTGTGTGTAAAAAGAAATACAATAAAAAAGGTGTTAGAATTAAAAAGTTTGAGTTGGTAGCAGCATGAAGAAAGACCATATTGAGATTCCAAAACCATCTAGCAAGTTTCAGAAAGTTAATTGTGATGAATGTGGTGAATTGCAAATAGTTTATTCTCATGCATCAACACAAATTTCATGTAATTCTTGTGGCAATACTCTAGTAGAAGCAACAGGATCTAAAGCAAAAATCAACGGTAAAATTTCAGGTAGTGCTGAGTAAATTATAATCATTTTTTGTGTTTAGATTAAAAGCGACTCGCTTATCATCAATTACAACATAATTTTCATCTAGTTTATCAAGTGATGTAATTTTTTTAGAATTTATTAAAGAAATTCCAGAGTAGTGACATTTTTGATTTTCAAAATTTATAAAATAATTAGATTCGAGTCCGAGAGAAATAAGAAACTTGTCAGTAACAAGAACACTAGTCCAAATTTTTTGTGGATTATATTGATTGACAATTTTTTGGATTATTTTTTTATTCAATAAGGGGAGATCTCCAGAAGTAACGAATACATCATCATCGATAATTTTAAGAACAGAATTAAGATCTTCAACAAATCCAATTCCAGATGAATTAAAAATATCAACATTTTTTTCTTGTAAGAATTTTTTTGTATTTGGAGAATTTGGACTAGTTATTGCAAGAATTTTTGAAAAACATTTGGAGTTTTTTAGAGATTCAACTACCTGGAGGATAATTGGTTTTTTATGTACAAGTAATAATTTTTCATCATCTAAATTCATTCTAGTGCCTTTCCCTCCAGCCATAACAAGTCCAATCATATTGAAACAAATACCATTAGTGAAGCTAATCTAGTAAATTCATTTGTAGCACCAAGAACATCACCAGTGATTCCACCAAAACTTCGAGTAGATACTGCAAGAAGAAATATTGTTAAAGTGACAGCTACACCCAACATAACCAAACCCACAGACTCCCCAATGACTATGACTGGAATTAACATAATGATGAATGCTGCTGAGAGTTTTTTCTTATCCTTCATAATTTTTACAAAAGGAGAATTTGAGCCTAAAGATGCAGAATTTCCCAAACTTGCCATAAGCACCATTGAAAACTTGGCTAAAATTTCACTAATCAAAATTGCTTTAAACAAATCAAATCCATTTGTAAGAGAAATAGTCACTATCAGACCAATCAAATATAGAACGATTGCTACAATTCCAGCTGAACCAGTAGAAAGATCTTTCATTGCTTTGATTTTTTTCTCGTGACTTCCTTTTACCATCAATCCATCAGCAAAATCGGCCAAACCATCTGCGTGATGAATTCCAGTAACTATTGCAATAGATGCCACAACTAACAAACTAACCAACAAAGGATCTAAAAAGAAAGATAATCCGAAACCAAACGAACCAATCAAAAGTCCAATAACAATTCCCACAACAGGAAAAACATACATGTATTTTGCAATATTTTCCAAAGTTGTATTGGATGAAGGAAATATTGTTAGAAATGAAAAAACAGAGCCAATTTCTCTAAGCATGAATCCACCATCCAAGTAATGATAAAGTAATAATTATTGGAATTGTGATCATTCCAAAGAAAAGAACCGAAGTTAATTTCATTATTGTAATTGCAGACAAAACATGTTTTTTTGTCAATGTAGTTTCAATATTTCCTAAGCTATAGTGATCTAATTTTTCAAATTTTGTTTCAAGAGCTCCTGCAAGAGCTGCCATTGGATAACCAGCATTAGGACTTTCTGTTTTTTTGCCATCACGTAACATTATCTTGTATGATTCTTTCCAATTATTTCGTAAAATAGCAGCTGAAAGTATCATAATTAATCCAGTTAATCTAGATGGAATATAATTTAGAATGGTATCACACGTTGCTGCAAACCAACCAATATTTTTAAAAAGTTTTGTTTTGTAACCAATCATTGAATCTGCAGTATTTACTACCCTATACACAAATGCACCAATAATACCAAAAAATGCATAATAAAACAATGGTCCAGTTACACCATCAACAGTATTTTCACTAATACTCTCAAGTACACCTGAAATTACATGATTTTTATCCAAATTTTTGGTATTTCTTTTTACAATCATAGATAAATTTACACGTGCAGAGTCCAAATTATCATTCTCTAAAGAATCCACAACAGCAAGAGCGTATCGTTCCATGCCTCTAATAGCAATGGTAGTTTTAAACAAAATAATTCCTACGAAAATAGAAACAATTAGAGTAATCCAATCAGTTGAAATTAATGAAATTCCTAAATCCAAAACTAAGAGTAATCCAATTACAATAATTGAAGGGATTAAAATAATGAAAATACCCAATAGTTTTTCAATCCTGGGATTAGTATTTTTTGTCAAAGGAGTTATTTCAGAAATCATATTTCCAATCCATGCAGTTGGGTGATAACGATTCTTAGGATCACCAAAAATTAAATCTAAACACATTGCAAATCCAATAATTATAATAGATTCTAAAATCATTTTATCATCTTCTCAATAGTTTTAATATTCAGATTATTTTTTACAGTAATTGCTAACTTATCAATATCCTTGTCAATTTTAGAAATATTATTTTTTGACCATGAAAATTCTTTTGGTTTTACATTCAATGAATCTTCTTCAGGTAAATTTGTTTCAATCATAGGAATTGTTCCTAAAATTGGAATTCCTGTAATTTGTTTAATTTTTCTTAATCCTGGTTTTAACACATCAACATCTCCTCTAAATTTATTCAAAACAAATCCTTTTACAAATTTTTGATATTTTTTTTCAATTAAAGACATTGTTCCAACAAGACTAGCAAAAGAACCACCTTTGTCAATATCAGATACCAACAATACAGAAGCATTTGCTTTTTGAGCAATTTTCATATTTGCAATATCGAATTTCTGTAGATTTATTTCAGCTGGAGAGCCTGCACCTTCTAAAATTATTAAATCATAATTTTTCTTTAGACGAGATAAAGAATCAGTTGCAATTTTGATACCTTTTGTTTTTACAAATTTTGAATAGTAATCTTTTGCATACATTTTTTTGAAATATTTTCCATTTAAGAAAATTGCACTATAGTAATTTCCCAAGGGTTTAAGCATAATTGGATTAAGATCAGGCTCAATTTTACACCTAGCAGCAACTGCTTGAATTGCTTGTGCACGAGAAATTTCAAAATTTGAAGATGTGTATGCAAAATTGGACATATTTTGGGATTTGAAAGGAGCCACACGATAACCCTTATCAGAGAAAATTCTACATAATGCTGCAACAATAGTGGTTTTTCCAACACCTGAAGCAGTGCCCTGAATCATTATTGAATTCATGATATTATTTCCATGGCCTTAACTAATTTTAGATTGTCCTTATGAGATTTAATTGCAATTCGAATGTAATTATTATTTAATCCATGAAAATTTCTACAATCTCGTATCAAAATTTTATGTTTCAGTAATTGTTTTTGAATTTTTGTAGAATTTTGTTTTGTTTTAATTAAAATAAAATTAGTTGAAGATTCATGACATTCAAATCCTTTAATATTGTTGATACTGTTTTTTAGAAAAAGATATTCTTTTTGTATAATCAATTTTGATTTTTTTAAATGAGATTTATTTTTTATTGCAAGAATTCCAGCTTCTTGAGCTAATACATTTACACTCCATGGAATTTTTATTTTTTGTAAAATCTTAATCATTTGTTTTGAGCCAACTCCATATCCAATTCTAACTCCAGCTAAACCAAAGGATTTTGTCAATGATCTTAACACAAAAAGATTGTCAAATTTTTTAATCAAAGGTAATACAGATTCATTTGATTTTGGAACTAATTCAATGAAACATTCATCGACAAAAACAAAACAAGATTTCTTCTTAGCAGTTAAAATAATTTGTTTTAGTTGTTTTTTTGATAAAATATTTCCAGTTGGGTTATTTGGATTACAAATAAACACACAGCCATTAGTTGGAATTTTAGAAATGAATAAATCTAGATTTTCAGATAAATTCATAGTTTTAAAAAATTCAATTTTACAATCTACAAGTTTTGATGCAGATTCATATTCACTAAATGTTGGAGCAGGAATTAAAATTTTCTTTTTAGCAAGAAATGCATTACAAAAATTATAGATTATTTCAATAGCACCATTTCCAACAATCAAATTTGATTCTGGGAATCCAACATATTTTTTGAGATCTGATCTTAGAGAAGTTGAATCTAAATCCGGATAAAGACTCATTTTATCAAGGATTTTTTTTAGAATTTGTTTGACAGGTGGGGGGATTCCCAATGGGCCAACATTGGAACTAAAATCGATAATTTCAGGATCTAAATCAGAAATGGAGAATTTTCCACCATGAATAACAGGATTATGTTTCATAATTGCGCTTTTTGTTCTTATTTTCACAGTTCCAAATAGAATTGGTGGATTTAGTATGTTGTGGTAATTCAGAAAACGATTATTAATTGATGAATCAACATTCAAAATATGGATAAGAAAAAAGTGGCAATTATAGGAGTGACAGGTGCTGTAGGACAAGAATTTGTTCAATCTTTAGAAAATCACCCATGGTTTGAGGTAACCCAAATAGCAGCATCTGAGCGTTCTGCAGGTAAAAATTATCTAGATGCAATTAAAGACGCTAATGGAATTGTTGCTTGGGATGTAGGTGGAGAAATTCCAGAATACATCAAAACAATGACAGTGAAAAGTATAGATGAATTAGATACATCACAATTAGACTTAGTATTTTCAGCAGTAGAATCAGTAGCTGCAAGAGACATTGAAACTAAAATGGCAGCTGAAATTCCAGTGATTTCTACAAGTTCAGCATATAGATATGAAGATGATGTTCCAATACTTATTCCAGGAATTAATGATGAACAAACAGAATTATTAGAAGTGCAAAAAAAGAATAGAAATTGGAAAGGATGGGTGGCACCACTTCCTAATTGTACAACAACAGGTTTAGCAATTACATTAAAACCACTATTAGAAAAATATGGTGCAAAAAAAGTTATGATGACTTCAATGCAGGCTATTTCAGGAGGAGGAAAATCAGGAGTTTCTGCAATGGGAATTACAGATAACATTATTCCATACATTCCAAAAGAAGAAGGAAAAGTAAGATTAGAGACAAAAAAAATCTTAGGAAAATTAAAAGACGGAAAAATTGAGGATGCAGACATAAAAATTAGTTGCACGTGTACTAGAGTTCCAGTAATAGATGGTCATACTGAATCAGTATTTGTAGAAACAACTGAAGAAATTGATCCACAAAAAGCAAAGGAAACTTACAATCAAACTAACAAAGAAATTTCAGTCACAGGGTTACCATCAGCTCCAAAAGACTACTATGCATTTCATGAAGATCCTACAAGACCACAACCAAGAATGGAAAGAACAGTTGGAGATGGAATGACTACTACAATTGGAAGAGTAGAAAATGAAGAATTGTTTGATCATGGATTAAAGTACATGCTATTTTCCCATAACAAGAAAATGGGTTCTGCAAAAGGTGCAGTGTTATTGGCAGAAATGTTATACAAAAAAGATAAAATTTAGACGATTTTTTGAAATTTTTTCAATAATAACTTTATAAGATCCAAAAATTAGAGCGATTCAGGTGTTTTAAATGGTAAAAGTAGATGATTTAGATTTACAGATTTTATCTGAATTATCAAATGATGCTTCAATTTCAGTTCCACGTTTATCAAAAAAAATCAATGTTAATTCATCTGTAGTCTATTCAAGGATCAAACGATTGGTAAAAAGAAAATTAATTGAGCGTTTTACTATTGTTGTTAACGATTCAGAATTAGGATATGATGTTAAAGCTCTAACAGGAATTAATATGGATACAAAAAAAAGAGATCATGTTATTGAAGAACTTTTCAAAATTGAAGGAGTTAGAGAAGTTGCAGAAGTTACAGGTAGATTTGACATTTTAGTAACAATGTATTCAAAATCATTAGATCAAATGCACAAACTTGTATCTGAGAATATTGGCAGGATTGAAGGAATTCAATCTTCAGAATCATTTATTGAAATGAAATCACGTACAAAAGCAATGCCATATATGACATCAAAAGGTAATGACTAAAAGTGCAAAAGCAAAAATCAGAATCAAGAGTTGCAGTATATTATGAATTAACTAAACCAAAAATTTGGTATTTGTTAGTATTTACTGCATTTGGTGCAGCATTAACAGCTTCAAATATTTACAATATTGAAATTTCTCCAGCAACATGGTTGTTAATGTTATTTTCAGTTGCAGCAGGTTCTGCAGCTGCTAATACCTTAACAAATTATCATGATAAAGATATTGACGCCATCATGGAGAGAACAAAAGGCAGGCCTTTACCATCAAAGAGAATTTTTCCAGCTGTAAAAGCTAGAAATTTTGGGTTGGTGTTAGCTGGAATCTCATTAGTGTTAGCATTAGGTATTTCTTTAACAACTACAATTGAACAAGGGGTTTGGGCAACGGCATTTATTGCATTTGGATTAGCAAATAATGTATTAGTATACTCTTATGGATTAAAAAGAAATTCACGAACAAATATTATTTTAGGTGGATTATGTGGCGGTTCACCTCCAATGATTGGATGGGTAGCAGTTACAATGACAGATTTATGGACTATGGGATTAGCAATGGCAGGATTAGTATTCATATGGATTCCGATGCATATTTGGGCATTAACATTACATTTCAAAGAAGATTATAACAAAGTCAACGTTCCGATGTTAACTGCAGTTCAGTCTGAAAAAACATCAGCAAGAGCCATTGCGGGTTCTACTGTAGTAATGGTGTTATTTTCAATTGCCCCGTTTTTCATTACAACTGAAAGTGGTGATGAGATGGTAAGTGATGTATATTTATGGACTGCAATTGCCTCAGGAGCATTAATGATTGGATTATCAATTTGGGTAATTATCAAACCTGTAGAAAAAGCATCATGGACTTTGTTTAAATTTTCTAGTCCTTATTTGGCGGTATTATTTATTGCATTAATGGTTGACTCAGCATTATAAAATACTGTTATTTTCATCAAGACTGTTAAGTTCTTTTGTAATCGTAGAATGTTTTTTAGTTAAAGTTTCTAATTCTTGTTGTAATTCATCTGAATTCCATTTCATATTTACAAGTGAAGATAATTTTGCAATTATACTCCATTGAAGATTATTTTGTTCATCTATTAATTCTAAAAATCGTTTGCCTTTTTCATCATCATTCATAATTTATCAATAATGTTCAATGATAAAAATCTAGTAGAAGGTAATTACATAATTTCAAAATTTTAATAGTAAATAGAGGTTATTTTTCATATTGCAATGTAGTATTTCAGAATGTAAGTTAAAAGCTAAAGAAACAGTCAAAATAAGTTTTCATGAAACACGAAATCTTTGTCAAAAACATTTAGAATTATTCTCAAATAAAGATAAAGAATATTTTCCAAAATTTAACAAAGCATCCGAGTTTAGTAAAAAATGAAATTTTTTGAATGAACCTAAAAGATTTAACATATACCATTATCAAAATAACATATGGCCGTAAAAAAGAAAAATACTGCAAAGAAAAAATCAGTGAAAAAGACAGTTTCTAAGCCTAAAAAACAAGCAAAACAATCATCAAAAAAACCTGAATTTGACAAAGCATGGAAAGAATACAATTCTGCATTAAATGGATGGAAAGAATCACTAGCACAATGGCAAAAAGCAACCAATGAAACTTTGATGACATATCATGATGCATGTCAAAAAGCAATTGAATCAGATGCAGAATTATTAAAAAAAGTGAATTCGAGTTGGGAAAATACATGGGAAGAGATAGGACCAGAATACATTAAACAACAAACAAAAATGATTGAAGGTATTTTCAAAGAAACAAATATTGAATCAGTTAAAAAATTTAACGACCAATGGGAAAGATTTCTCAAAACATCAGGGGAAGATTCCATAATGGCATATCAAGAAGCTATTAAAAGATTCAATCAAGCATGGCAATCAAATCAAATGTAATATTTTTAAATTAAAAAGATCAAATTATTTTTTTATTTTACCAATTCGAAAAATTTTACAGTTGCAAACAATACAAAATCCTCTTACAGCATTTCTTCCATTTTTCATAATTATTTCTTCAGGATTTTTGATTTCTCTTTTGATTTTACATTTTACACAGTACGCTTCCATAGGATTAGTAGATTCGATTTTTTTGGTTTCTAAAGGAATGTGAAGATTTTTTTCAATGTCATCAAGTTTCTTATTCTGTTTTGCTAATGTATCAATGATTTCATGTTCAATATCAATAGATTCTAATTTTTCAATTTCATTTTCTGATTCTTTAATTCTAGTTAATTGTTCAGAAGTTGGAGGATCTTGTGAAGATGTATTTAATTGGGTAAATAATACATTTTCCAACTCATCAATTTGTTTTTCCAAATCATTTACTTGTGAAAGTTGTTCAGGAGTAGGATCTTCTTCAATAGGAGTGTCAGGCAAGCGCTGAACAGATAACACATCTTCCAACTCATCAATTTGTTTTTCCAAATCATTTACTTGTGAAAGTTGTTCAGGTTCTGATTCTGGTGTTGATTCTAATTCCTGGGAAAGTTCTTCTGAGGATTCTTTTGGTAATGAACCTCTAGGACTGGATGGTTCTGGTGTTGATTCTAATTCCTGAATTTGTTTTTCTAATTGTTCTAGTCTAGCTAATTGTTCTGGAGTAGCTTCTTCAGGTTCTGATTCTGGTGTTGATTCTAATTCCTGGGAAAGTTCTTCTGAGGATTCTTTTGGTAATGAACCTCTAGGACTGGATGGTTCTGGTGTTGATTCTAATTCCTGAATTTGTTTTTTCAAATCAGATATTTGAGATAGTTGTTCTGTAGAAAATTCATTATCGTTAAAAATAACTTTTTGGGGAGTTTGAGAGGGTAATGTATCTTCTAATTTTTTAATTTGTTTTTCCAAGTCATCTATTTGAGATAACTGTTCTGTAGAAAATTCATTATCAGATGGAAATTCTGATTCTTGAATTGATTCGGGTTTGATTATTTGCAAAGGAGGTAAATCGCCAAGAAAATCTAATTTATCTTTATTTTCATCAATTCTGAGATAAGGAGTACCATCAATTGAAAAAGTTTTGATTTTTTCTCCTCTTTTCCAAGATTTTGTTAGATTATAGATTGTAATGTAAACAGATCCATTTTTGATATCTGAAGAAATTGTTAAACGATCAACAGGTTTTCCTTTAGTTATTCCATCTTTTGTTTCTTTATGTCTAAGTGCAAGTAAGATCAAATGATCAGAATCATAACTTACTTCAGAGATTAAGTAATCAGCCCATTTATTCATTATAGAAAATAGTGATTGTTTTCTAATAAATAAGCAATCGGATAATTTCAAAAAAACAAATTTTTAGCATATTTATAAAAATAAGATTATAATTGGTTTAAGAAAATCAAAATGGATGGAAATATCTGTAGAGCCGTGGAAAAAACTGATTATTCATGAAATTATTGAGTATCAATTTGAAGATTGGGTAAAACAAATAGCATTTAGTACTAAATCTTCTGGTGGAGGTATTCCTACAATGCAATGGACAAATGGAATTGTTTTTTCACCAGCAACTTTTCCAACAACTAATGCAACTATTGAAGAACAGTTAAAAGGAATTCTCCATTGGTCATCAGTATCTTTTGCATTAAAAGAAAAATTTGAAAAGCAAATAGTCAAAGAAAATGCCACCATAAATTTAGTAGATGTAAGCGTAAATGAAATTTTCAAAGATTTGGCAAAAAATTTAAAGAAACAATCAAAATATGACATAACTTAATCTGGAAAAACTAATGGATGTTGAAAAAGAAATTGAGAATTGTGAGATTTATTTAAAACAAATCAAACAATATGATCCAGATCCATTTTACGTAAATTATTTTTTTACAAAATATATTAATTCAATCGAGAAAATATTTAATTTAATTTTTGAAGAAGCAAATAGAGATTTTGGTTTATTCATTTCAGAAAAAATTACATATGAAAAATTTACGGATAGTGCAAAAACAAAAATGGATTCAAAAGCAATAGAATTTTCAAAATGGTATATTAAAAAATTTTTACAAGAACATCAAAATCCATTTCCAAATATGATGAGAAAAATTTGTCAATCTAAAAAAAATCAAAAAATGCCTGAAATCAAAATTATGATTAGAGCATCAAACAGATACAAAGATGACATAAATCAACAAATCAATGTTGATTTAAGCAATAAAAAATTACGCTCAAAAGAAGAAATAACAGTTGAGATAAAGAGACAATTGCCCACATTTCTAGAAATTATGAATCAAAAAAGAAAAATGAAAAATGAGCCAAAAGTAAATGACAAACAAATAGTTGCATCAGCATTTTTAGATATAGATAATCACAAATACGTCGAAATTGTTTACATATCTGAAATCTACATCACAGTGATGAAGCGATTAATTGAAGATGTAAGAGAGAAAATTAAAGAACTTACAGCATGGAAATAAATGAATTAAAAATGTGGGATAACAGATTTTTTAATATAAAATAAATAATATTCAAAAAAACTATTGTTGTTTAGGCCACATAGAATTCCATGTTTCAGTAAATTTTTTCATCATTTCACCGTAGGTATTCATTTGTTCTAAACCAGATGTGCTAAGAGATTTGTGCCAATTTTCAATAAATTGTTTAAACGTTGAAGCATTGGTGTCATTAAGAGCTTTTTGCCAATTTGTACCAAAGTCTTTAAAATAATTCATTCCTGCATCAGTCATAGCTTTTTGCCAATTTTCTCCAAATAATTTTAGAGTGTCATTACTAGATTCCCCGGCTGCTTTTTCCCAAATTTGATTAAATTTATCTTGCATCTCATTATTAGAATTTTGAATTTGGTCGAAAAGAGATTTCCAGTTTTCTAGTGATTTAGTATATTCTTCCCATAATGAATCCCATTCATGGCTTTTTTGTTCTTCAGACATTGATTAAAGTCAATATTCATTATTCTTAAAGGGATCTATTAAAAATTAGAACATTATTTTTGTCTGTTTTTCAATCTTTTTTCCATTCGTATTTTCCCCTCACTGAATTTGATCCTGTCATCATCAGTTTTAAGAGACAAGTTTGCAACACGTGAAGGCTTTCCATTTTCATCAAGAGCTACAAAAGTAACAAAAGCAGTTCCAGTTACAGTTCTTATTCCAGTTAAGATATCTTCAGCTTCTGCTTTAACTTCAATTTCCATAGACGAATTATGAACATAATTAATTCTAGCATTTAATGTAAGAACATTCCCTACAAACACAGGTTTGAGAAAATTCACACTATCCATACATACTGTAACAGCATTAGATTGAGCATGTCTTTGTGCAACAATTCCTGCAACCATATCAATATGTTTTAAAATTTCACCACCAAACACATTTCCTGCTGGATTTGCATCAGAAGGGAACATTCGGACAATTACTTCGGCATGTGATTCAGAGGGACTTTTTTCAGGAATTTTTGAATTGTCTAAGGACATTTTTAGTCTGTTTAGAAATACATAATTCATCCAATTTAATTTAAGCAGTTGATTTTGATTATTTGAAATATTTTGTTAGTTTGATTTTATCGATTTTTGGAATTTTTGCCAATTCAAATCCTTCAGGACGTTTGGAAAAGGATCTAGTTGCATCTATTCCTATTTTTGCAGTTTGTAAATTTTTTTGATCACTAGAAGGATCAAGACTAGAACCACGTAAATTCTTCATTATCACCAAATCTTTATCAGCTTGGAATCGTGTAGCCATGGCATATTCAACAGATTCTGCATTGTTAGGATCAATATCATCATCAACAACAGTGACTTGTTTTAGTGAACGATGTGAATCAAATGTTTTTTTGATAATTTTTTTAGGATCAGTACTATTTTCTTTTTTAATTTGTACAACTGCATGTAACCAATTACATCCACCATTAGTCATAGAAACCTGACGAGTTTGAGAAAAAGAACTTTTCAATTCTCCATTAAGTTTTGATTCAATAGGCATCCCCATAAGCAATCTATGTTCAGAATATCCAGATAAAACATCATGGAAAATAGGATTATTTCTAAAGAAAAGATTTTCAAGTTCAAAAACAGGTTGAATTCTTTTATGATCATATGTCTGAAGCATTTCTACCATCCATTCAGGATGAGTTTTATCACGAAGGATTTTTCCTTCCATAACAATTTCTGCACCAGAAGGGACATTCAAACCAGTAGAAGGAAGTTTTGCTAAGGTGAGTTTTCCACCTAAAAGAGAATTTGCAATATTGATTTCATCTTTTCCCCATTCAGCTTGATATGCACCTGCAATAGAAATTGCTGGATGTACACCAACGGTAATGGCAATTTTCAAATCTTCTCCATGTTCCTTTGCATCAACAAAACATCGATGTAAATGACGTCCCTCAACCATTCTGATTGAAAAATGTGTTTTGTCTATTGGCATCATTCTATGAAAAGACGAATTTTGTTTTCCTGTTTCAGGATTTTTTGCATAAGCAATTGATGATGTAATAAATGGGCCAGATTCTTTTTCGAAATGTCTCACAATAGGCATAGAAAATGCATTATTGGATTTATTTTCCATGAATTTTCCGGTAGAAACAATTTTTGGACGTTTTGATTTTTTAATTGCAGTGATTACTTTTTTGTGAATATTATCTTCAGTTCCTCCAACTGCCAGAGCAAATCTTTTCCTAGTTCCAACCAAATTGGCAACCAATCTAAAGTTACTTTCTTTGATATTTTCAAATAAAACTGCATTAGAACCGTCAACTTTTGCAGTGATACCTGCAATTTCATATTTTGTAGTGACCTTAGTTTTAATAGTTTTTAGTTCTCCACTCTTTTTAACTTGTGAAATATAATTTCTTAAATCACTCATTCTCTATCATCTCCATAATCTCAGTCATTAATCCTTTTGCAACAGATGGTTCAAATTCTTTTTTAACAAAAGCTGAGACTATAGCAATTCCTCTCATTCTAGTACTAATTCTTTCAGCAACAAGTTTTAGAAATAAAGTCTCAGTTCTAGATGGGATTATTGTAGTTGTGATTGGAGTAGGTCCAGTTGCTAAAGAGACAACCATAGAACCAATTTTATTAGAATCTTCAGAAACAGATACAAAAAATCCATTTTCAAATTTTTGAATTTGTAAAGAAAAATTTCGGCTCTCCAAATGTACCATTTTATGGAAAAATCCATCTGGAGAGTTCAATAAGCTATGAACAAGTCTTATGCTTTTATTGCTATTGATTCATTTTTTTGGGAACCATCAATATCAGGATTTTTTTTACAGTTTTTTTCATGTTTGTCTGGATAAACAAAGAGTTTTTCACAGAACTGACATGCTGTTTTTTCTTTTCCTTTTGCTGATAATTTGGATTTAGTTGTTTTAGCTTTGGTAGTTTTTGCTTTAGATTTTGTTTTAGTTTTGATTGTTACTTCAACTTCTGGTTGATTTTCAGCAACTGCTTGAGCTTCAATAGAATCAGCTTCAACTCGTGCACGTAATTTTGCTTTATATTTTAGATTACGTGGTTTTGTTCTCAATCTATATCCACAGCATGGACACCAAAGTCCTTCCCATTTGATGAAAATTTCGCAAATTTGACATCGACGTTGTCCAGAAGCATATCTTCCGGTTCCAACAGGCTTTTGAGCCTTGTATCTTACACAAATTCCTTTACAAGTCATCTTGGTAGTTAGTATAGAAATCATAAGTATATAAGCATGGATCGGTGAAATTTATGAAAAATTTATGAAAAATATGAAATTATTTCATAAATAATATCGATCAAAATGAAATGTTTCAAAAAAAACATAAATTCTTCAATAAATATGTATGCAAAGTTTGAAAATCGTTTTTCTTGAAAAAATGCTACATCTACTTATAGTTGTTTGAGTAAAAATTACATTTTTTTTGAAAAAAATTAGAAGAATTATGTGAAATCAGATTTTTTAGTGACTCGGAGACAAATTACTAAAGAAAATATGATAAATTACAAGTTTTTTCAAAAAGAATTATTATTTTTACAATAGATCAATCTTAACCTACTATCGATAATGGAAGAATCGAATATCTATGGCCATTTCTTTGAGAGATATACTTTGCAGAAAGCATATCACGTTTTCCTCTTTGATTAAAATTTTTAATTTTCAAACTAGTTTTTCTTTCATCAACAAATTCAATTTCAAATGAGGAACAAAAATTTAGATTTAACATCGAAACAATTTGTTTTGCAATTTTCATATGTCCATTTCCAATTTTTACAATTTTTCTTTTAGCCCTTAATCCACTTAAAATTCCAATTATATGAAAAACTAATTTTTCAGTAGATGAATAAAATGAATTTTCAATTTCTTTTCCGTAATAAAAAATGGATAATCCAATTCTTTGTCCAGGATCTATTCCTAAAATCAAAAATTCTTCCTCATAATTCAAATCCAACTTTTGCATCATTAAACCTCTAAGAACAGTAGGATGATATTCTAAAATATCTTCACAAAGAATGGGAATTTCACATTTTTTAGGGGATTCCTTTCTAGTAGTAAGAATAAGATTTCCAGAATATTTTAAAATTTCATCAGGGAGAATAGAATCAAAAGGCAATTTTAGAGTATTAAGATAGGTTGAAAATCTATAGTAATGTTTACCATAAGTTGTAGCAACACCAATTTTAGATTTTTGTAAAGGATCTATACTTCTTGAAATTAAAAATATAATTTAGAATTATGCTTTCAAAACAGTTGACACAACATGCTTTACTGCATCATCAAAATTAGCATCGATTTTTGATTGAATTTCAGATAATTTTGCATCTCCTTCTTGAACTATTTTTGCAGATTCTGTAGTTGCTTTTTCTTTAGATGCAGTAATAATAACTTCTGCTTCTTTTGTAGCCATTTCTCGAGTTTTTTCCAACAAAGTATCAATTTCTGTCTGAGCCTTTACTGCAAGTTGTTTTTTCATATCTCCAGACTTTCCATTTAAGGAGTCTAAATCATCTTCCAAAGCATTCAAAGACTTGATAATTCCAGTTACTTTAGATTCAGCCATATTACTCATTATACTAAAAATCCAATGAATCCATTACTTAAATCATTCATTCACAGTTGTTTTTTAGGCACAAAATTCAAAAAATCAGTAAATTATGCAGAAGTGAGATTCAAAATTGCTTTGGCTAGATCGCCTTTTGCTTCCTCTAAAGCAATTCTTGCCTTTTCTTCATCAACGCCAGACTGTAAACTAACTAATTGAATATCTTCTTCTGAAAATATTGGAACTTCCAGTTCTTTTTCCTCATAACTGTCAGCAGTTACAGTAAAAATTGAATTGTCTTTTGCTTTCATTTCTGTAACAGAAGGTTTAGCAATAATGATCTCTTTTTTATCAGTCTTAATAATTACCTCTTGAACATTAGAAAGTTCATTCATATCAAGTCCCATCTTATCCATCATTCTTCGCATTTCGCGATTTCCTCCACGCATCATGTGATTATTTTTCCTCGTTACGACTTTTTAAACTATCTCTAACCTTTACAGCCACACCTTGATTGAAATCAGAGATCATTTCAGAGGATAAAACAGCTCTACCAACTGCAATTACCTTATTTTTGAATAAAATTGGCGTATCAGCAGAAATCCTTACTTTTTTTCCACATTTTGTTACATGTTTACAAAATACAGATCTTCCCTCCATCACAAATGGTGCAGCATCAGAATTTACTTCAATGCAATTTTCTTTAAAGGATTTACTTTTTAGTAGAATCTGAGCAAAATGTGTGCTAATAGCTAATCCACCATCAATTCTTAAAGTACAAAGAATCTTGTCATTATGATAAACAGTTCGAATTCTTCCAGTTTTTCTAGAAAAAATAATTTCAATGTCTTTGGGTAAATATTTTGAAACACCATTTCCAAATAATGCATCAAGTGAATGTTCAAGCTTTAAAATTTGATCCACAACATTGTAAAAATTTTTCTAAATATTAGTTGAATGTAAAACCATATTATAGATCTTAAACTATATAGATAACATTTTTATCTTTAGATCATGGAAGAAAAAGAAGAAACAAGAAAAATACAGTTTACTGGAAAATCATCATACATAATTTCTCTACCTAAACAATGGATCATAGAACTTGGTCTAAAACAAGGTGACCATATCAGAATGGTTAGAAAAGATTCATCGACGTTAGAACTTTTCCCACCAAAATTAGAATCACGAAATAATAAAAATGAAGAAGCCATAATTGAAATCAATTCAGAAGAAAAAGCATCATCAATTGTAAGAAAATTAATTTCGTTGTATTTTTTAGGATACAAAACAATTAATGTTAAACCCAAAAATGGTAGACTCGTCCCAACTCAAAGAAATACAGTAAAAGAAGCAGTCAAACGAATGCTAATGGGATCTGAAATAATTTCAGATTCAACAAACGGTATTACAATTCAAGTTCTTGTGAATTTATTAGAACTGTCAGTTGATGGGGCATTCAAACGAATGCTTCATTTAGCTAAATCCATGTCTAGTGATGCAATTTTAGCAACAAAAGAAAATAATGTAGAATTAGCTCAAGAGGTTATTAATACAGATGATGAGGTTGATAGATTTGGATTTTATATTATACGCCAATTAAAAATAGCAATTCAGAATAAACATATTCTAAAAGAGATGGGATTTAGAAATCCCAGAAATTGTTTGGGGTATAGATTAGTAGTAAAAAATATAGAAAGAGTAGGAGATCATGCAGCCTTTATTGCAAAAGATGTTTTAGAATACAAAAAATCAATTAAAAAAGAAATAATTGATAAAATTGAAAATATGAACGAGTTTAGTCTTTCATTATTAGATGATGCAAGTCTAGCACTATTCAAAGAAGATTATGTCGAAGCTGAAAATATCATTGAGAAGGCAGATAGTATAGTAAAATATGAAAGAAAAATTAGAGATGCATCAAAATCACTAAAGAATGAAGAAGAGGTTTATAGAATTAGAAGAATGACTGAAAATATCAGAAGAGTTTCGGAATATGCTACAGATATTGCAGAAATAGTATTAAACATGAACATAGAAAAAACGTTGAAAAAAACATGATTTGGTAAAACAGGTAGAATCTTTAACGTCAATTATAGTCAAAAAAAAGAATCAAAATGAATTCAGCAATTTTAATCACATATGATAAAGAGGATTCCATTAATGAGGCTAAAGGATTGTGTGATGCTGCAGGGTATCAAGTAGTTCACATAATAAAACAAAAATTTCTAAAAAAGCCAAAATATGGAATTAGTGGAGGAGTTTTAGAAGAGTTAGAAGAACTAGCAAGTAAACTTCGACCAGATGTAATTGTTTTTGATGAAATTTTGAAACCTAACCAGAATTATAATCTTGCATCTGTTTTACATAGAGAAATTTTAGACAGAGAAGCATTAATTCTAGAAATTTTTGAAAGTAGATCATCTAGTGCAGAATCAAAATTACAAGTGAAATTAGCACAATTGAGATATGAAATGACACGAGCCAAAGAAAAAGTTCGACTTTCAAGCATGGGAGAGCAACCAGGATTTATGGGAATAGGAAAATTTGAGGTGGATGTTTACTATAACGATATCAAACATAGAATGAAAACAGTTAGATCAAAACTTGAAAAAGCTGGAAAACAAAGAGAGCTTCATAGACAAGGAAGAAAACGAATGGGGTTTAAAACAATTTCATTAGCAGGATACACATCAGCAGGTAAAACAACATTATTTAACAAAATGACGGGAGAATCAAAAATTCAAAGCAAAGAATTATTCACAACTCTATCTACAACTACACGAAGAATTACAATTAATCAAGAACCATTTTTAATTTCAGATACAGTTGGATTCATCAGTAAATTACCAGCATATATGATAGATGCTTTCAAATCAACATTAGAAGAATTGAAACATGCAGACATAATAGTAATTGTAATTGATATCAATGATTCACTTCTTGAATTGAAAAAAAAATTTGCTAGCTGTATGAGAACACTTAGTGAATTAGGAGTTGAAAGAGATAGAATGGTTTATGCATTAAACAAAGCAGATTTGTTAACTGATGATGAAGTTGAAGAAAAAATAGATGTTCTTGCTTTGATGGAAAATAGAAAATGGCTTTTAGTTTCTGCAAAAACGGGAAATAATGTGAAGAAAATAAAAGAGTTAATCAAAGATTTGATTGAAAATCAAAATCCATACAAATCTAAAAAAGAAGAATTTGGAGAACAAAAAGATTGGCAATAGAAGTAGTTAGAATTGGTCAAAGAATAGTAAGAGATGACAGAGTTACAACTCATGTTGCTTTAGTATCAAGAGCATTTGGTGCTCAAAAAATTTTCATGACGGAAGTAAATCCAGAAATCAAAGAGACGTTAAATAAGATCAATGAAACGTGGGGGGGTAGTTTTACTGTAGAATTCATAGATAAATGGAAAACAATTGTTAAAAAGAAAAAAGAGGAAAATTATAAAATTATTCATCTTTCAATGTATGGAGAAAGTATTAACGAAGTTCAAGAAGAGCTTAGAAATGAAGAAAATTTACTCATTGTTGTTGGTGCAGAAAAAGTTCCAAGAGAAATTTATGAATTGGCAGACTATAATGTAGGTGTTGGAAGCCAACCACACTCAGAAATTAGTGCTTTAGCAATACTTCTTGATCGTATTCAAAATGGAATGCAATTTGAGAAATCATTCCCTGATGCTAAAAGAAAAATAATACCCACAAAAAAGGGTAAAAATGTACTAGTTAACGAACCAAGAGATTAATAATAGAAAAATTTCAAATGATTTTAGTTGGTAGACAAATACGAAGATCCTTTTGTTAGAATTGCTTCAATGATTGGAGGAGATGAATATCTCAAAGTAGCACGATCATTGTTAAAAGCTGAAGATGCAACAGATGAAGAAATTGCAAGTTCTACAGGTCTCAGAATTAACATGGTAAGAAAAGTTTTGTATGATTTGTTTGGAAAAACTCTCATTACTGGAATTAGAGTTAAGGATGAAAGAAAAGGATGGTTTGTGTATAGGTGGAGAACACGTAGAGAAGAAGTTGAGCATTTTATTGAAAACCAAAAGAAAAAGATTACAGAGAGATTACAGCAGAGATTAGATTTTGAGAATGCAGGTGACTTTTATCATTGTGGGAATGAAGATTGCCCAAGAGTAACATTTGAGGATTCACTAGAAGGCATGTTCAAATGTCCATCATGTGGAAATGTTTTAAATCTAAAAAAGAATGATAAATCTAAAAAAGCATATACAAAAAAAATTGATGAAATTAAAAAAGATATGCAACAAATTTTCTGAATATAATAAATCATTTAAAAAAATTAACAAAAGTATTTCAATTTAAAATCTATTCAGATAAAAAGTAATTTAACATATAATTGAAATTAAAAATTTGGAAATACTTTACGTGTAATTTGATTTATTATGTAATTATGGGAAATTTGAACAGAATTTTATTCTGTTTCATCTTCGTCATCTTCAAATTCTTCGTCATCTTCGTCATCTTCGTCATCTTCACCACATTCTTCTAATTCAATATGTGTAGGATTTCCATCATCACTAAAAAAAATTTCAACACAAATATCAGAAGCTAATGTAGAAGCTAAAGTTTCAATCAATTCTTTAGGAAAATTTCCCAATCTACCAATATCAGAAGAATATCTACATTCAGTAATTTTATCATCATTATAGAAATCAATTTCAACATCACCGTTTGCAAATTTTCTAACGCCTATTACTTGGCCAAATAAGCTATATGACAAATTTAATTTCCTTCTTGAGACACATCTTTAGAAAGACTTTCAGCTAATTGTTCATAATGCTCTCTAGATTTTCCTAAATCATTAAGTTTTGATATTTCTATTTCAGTAAGTTCTTTGTCAACTTGTTCTGAAACATATTGTAATCTTGCTTCAGCCATCATGAACAATTTGTTGTTTTCTTTCCACAAATGTTCAGTTATATGATCAACATACAATTGCATGTCACTAACCAATTTTGTAGAATCACCGGATGAAAGATATTCTTTTGCTGATTCTTCCATTTGAGTACCAATTTCTCTAGAACGTTCATGATCCATTAACATCATTGCAACAGGGCCCATATTACTTGGCAAACCAGCTTTTTCTAATGCAGGAAACAATGATTTTTCTTCTTTACTATGATGACATACATCTGTAAAATTTTTAGTAAAATCAATCACTGGAAGTAATATTGATTCTGGTATTTGTTTTCCATCAGTTAATAGTTGAATTGTAGCTTCCATAGATTTGATTACTTTTTCAATAAGATCATGATCACGTCTTAATGAGATTGTAGACATAATTAATTTAAAAAAATATCCAATATCTATATCTTGTTTATTTTTTTAAGAAGAATAATTAAAAGATAGAAATTAGTTAACGATTTTTCGTTAACAAGTAAGTTTAACGATTAGAAAGACTTTTTGATTTAACAAAAGCCCAAATCTTTTTAGTCATTTCACTTGGTGCAATTGGTTTTTTACCAAATACTTGTTCCACAGTTTCTTGACGACCTGCAAAATTAATTGCATATCCACCAAATGCAGGTTTTTTGGTTTTTGATTTAGTAGTTTTCTTTTTTGGTGCAGCCTTTTTCTTTGTAACCTTACTTTTTGTTGTAGTTTTCTTTTTAATTGCCAATTTCTTGTAATTTTGTTTTAAATAAAGTATAAGAACTTACAGTTTTTCATAATGTAAAACAAGGTGATTTTTGAGCCTTTTAGTTGATTTTAATCGAAGATTGGGAGATTTAGAAAGTTTTGAGAATCCATCACCTTCAATAAATGATACAGAATTATTTCCCCCAATTAAAAAAGGAGATAAAGTGATAATCAATTCATCAAAAAGATCATATTTAATGAAATCCCAATTTGTTGTTCCACCACCTTCAATAAGAATAGTTTTAATTTTTTTCTGAAAAAGTTTTTTTAAAAGTAATTTAAGATTTACACGATTTTCTCCTACAGTAATAATTTCTACAGGAAATTTATGGAGTTTTTTTAAATTTGATTTTGTAATTTTTTTTGATACAGCAATAATGGTTTTTGTCTCATTACATGTTTGTAAAATTTTTGATTTTTCAGATAAAGAGCCTTTAGAATCTAAAATGATCCTAATTGGATTTTTGCCATTAGTAAAACGTACGGTCAATAATGGATCATCTATTAAAACAGTATTCTTACCAATTAGAATAGCATCTACATTTGAACGTAATTTATGAAGTCTAAAAATATCTTGTTTTGAAGAAAATTTTGAATCTCCAGTTCGTGTAGCAATTTTTCCATCAATAGATGTAGCTGCACTAAGAATTACATGAGGTCTAGATTTTTCCATGAACAATTTTACCTCCAATCATTACAGCTTTAATTGTAGATTCTGATGCTCTATGAACAATTGATGCATAAGGATCATGCATAGGTTCTAGATCTAAAGAATGTTTATCAAGAAAAATACAATCTGCAATTTTTCCATTTCCAATAACTCCAATATTTTTTTTCAAAATTTTCCCACCGTTTACAGTAGCCATTTTAAGAATGTCTTTTGGATTGATTCTTTTTTTATGAATTCCCATAGTTGCTTTCCATAAAAAATCCATTTCTCTAAACATATCAGGTGAATTAATCATAACATTATCTGTGCCTAAAGCTAGTGTACATCCTGCTTTTTGCATAAATTCAATATCAGGAATTCCTTCAGCTAATGAAGAATTAGCTCTTGGACAAATAACAATTCCTCTAATTTTTTTTGCCGCTGAATGAAGATCACTTTTTGATGCATGTGTCATATGAACCAAAAAATGAGGTTTTAGAGATAATGCTCTTATTGTTTCAGAAATGCCAGTATTTTTTTTTGATCTTGAAACACTTTGTTTGGTTTCAGAAGAATGAATTGCTCTAAGTTTTGTTATTTTAGAATAATAATTTAGAACTGATGTACTATTCTCATTAGCACCGCTCACTCCAATTCCATCACATTTTTTGATTAGTTCGTTAAATTCATCAATTTTTTCTCCAGGAAAGCGATTATTTTTCTTAATTTGCACTACATCTTGATAAAATTCAATTCTTCCAAGAATTATTGAACGAATGGGAGTTTCAGATAATACTTTTTTCAATAAAATTACACCATCTAATCCTCCTTCTCTAAAATCTACAAAAGTAGTAATTCCTTTTCTAATCATTGAATAACATGAATTTTTCATAAAACTAGTCAAATTTGCTTTAGATGTATTTTTTAGAATTTTTGATTTTGCTCCAAATACAGGGTGAATTTTTTTGTCAACTGAGCTATTCAATGTGATATCTTTTCCAATTGAATCACCAATGTGAGTATGAGCATTAACAAATCCAGGAATCATTAAAAGTCCCTCACAATCAAAGTGTTCTTCTTTTCCACTAGGTTTTATTTTTGGTTGAATTCTTTTGAATTTATTATTTTGAATTTGGATATTAGTATTTGAAACAAAATTTAATTCATCTCCTAATAATGCACTGATATTTTTAATTAACATTATAGTTCATAAACATCAGGTTTTTCTTTTCCCGAATCTCTAATTTCTCTTATTGTATCAAGGGATTTTGTAGCTAGTTTAACAGCTTCTCTAGATGTATGAGAATTTCCAATTCCACAATTCAAAGAAATTTCATCGTCATTTTTTATCATATCAATAAAATTTTGTACAGAGGATTTTGCATCATCACTTGCAACAACCATAAAATTATCACCTCCCATAAAAAAAGTGAGTGAATTTTTTGTCAAAAAGAATTTTGACATTTTTGAATATAATTCAAAAATTGTTGATGAAATTTCATATGGTGAATCAGTTTTTCTTTTAGAACTAAGATCATCTACATCTAAATGCATTATAGAAACATGTGAATTTGATTCATCATTAATAAAACCAAAAATTCGATATTCTTCATTTAAAATTATTTCATTTTTCTTTCCTTCATATGCTTTCAAATTTGCTTCAAATGGTGATTTTGAATAACCAATTGAAATTGTTAATCTAATTTCAAAAGATTTTTCAAGTGTTTTTTGAATTTGTATATGATCATCTAGAGAAAGTCCATTTGAAACAACAAAAAATTCATCAGCCCGATTAAGAAATACAAGACAATTTTTTTCTGAAAAAAGTTTTTGTAATTCCTTGTAAAGAGATGACTGAAGCATTTGAAGTTCATGTTCTCTATCACTACCAAGAGTTAAAGTCCATGGACCATATTCACTGATTTTTAAAATACTAAGTTGAATCATTGTTTTATCCGTTTGAGTTCATCAAAAATTCTTTTTGCAGCTTCAACTGCACGTTCAGAAACAGGTCTTATTCTTGCGTGGGCATGTTTTTCTTGTAAAGCAGGTCCAATTATGCCTAAAGAAACAGGTTTTTGGTATTTTATTGATAATTCAGTTAGTGATTTTGCAGTAGCATGTGCTATTATCTCATCATGTTTGGTTTGTCCAGTAATTATTGCACCCAAAGTAACAATTCCGTCAACATCATTCTTCTTCAATAAAGTATCTACAATTACAGGCATATCATAAGAACCTGACACTTTACTAGTATGAGTTATTTTTAATTTCATAGATTCAGCTTTTTCTTGTGCTACTGAAAGCATTCTAGATGTCACATCTTCATTGAATTCTGAAACTACTATTGCTATATTCATAATTAATGCACCTTTGCGTATTCTAATAGTTCTTTTCCATCAATTAATGGGATTCCATTTTGTTTTGCGAATTTTTCTGCTTTTTCAACAGATAATGCAGAATATGTTTCAGCATCCATCATTTCACAAATGGCAGTAATAGGGATTAAACCTGCAATTTGGGTTAGATAAATAGACATTTCAGTATGACCTTGTCGTGTAGATAACAGTCCTTTAGAAGAAATTAGTAAAGGAACATGTCCAGGTGTTTTAAAATATGATGCAAATTTTTTCTGTTTATTTTCTACTTGATAGATATTTGCCATTTCTTTAATTGTCAATGCCCTATCTTTATCAGTAATTCCAGTATACGTTTGATAATGATTAATAGATAAAGAAAAAGTTGGATGATCACCATATGGTGCCAATCCCATTATCATTTCTTTATTTGAAATTGGAGAATCAGAAAGAATTTCATGCATGTATTTTAGTTCAAGTGAGGTAGCAAAATTATGATCTAATGCCATACATAACAGACCACCTGCATGTTGACGCATTCTTGCAATGTGTTCAGGAGTAATGAATTCAGCAGCAACAACCATATCAATTTCATTTTCACGGCCAGCAGAATCAAACAACAAAACAAATTCACCTCGTTTTAGAGATTCTAATGCAGATTCTAATGACATATTAAAAAAATCCTTCAAACTAACTATAAAGTTTACTTAAAAATTGGTAATTACCATTTTATTGGTAATCAAAGTATTATTTTAAAATATATTTTCCAAGAATATCGGTTTCGATATTTATTTTATCGCCGACCTTTTTTGTGTGAAAACTTGTTACTTCAATGGTGTGAGGAATTAATGAAACAGATGCAAGATTTTTTTTGATATCAACAACAGTCAAACTAATACCATCCATAGCTATAGAACCTTTCTTAACAACATATTTTGAAAGTTTTTTTGGAACTTCAAACCAAACTTGAACTTCTTTGGGTTTTTTTAGAATTTTTTTAATAATTCCCACACCATCAACATGGCCTAAAACAAAATGACCCTCTAATCGATCTCCAGCTTTTAAGCTTCTTTCAATATTTACAATTCCACCAACTTTTAGATTTCCCAAATCAGTTTTTTTTGTAGTTTCGTCAATCATTTCAAAAATACAATTTGATTTTGATAGTTTTGTTGCAGTTAAACACACACCATTGAGAGCAACACTCTGACCAATCTTTAGTCCTTTTGCATGTTTACCCAAATTCACAGTCATTTGAATTGCACTTCTATTTTTTGTATTTTTAGAAATTTTTTCTACTTTACCTATACCCTCTACAATTCCAGTAAACATCAAAGAAAACTGAAAATTATAGCTATAAAATGATTTTTATGAAAATATTTTCTAATCAAATTTGTAAAGTCAAGTTCAATAATTTTTCTACAATTATATGTTAATTCATTAATTGTATTTTCCAAATTAAGGCAATTATCCTACTAATTCTAAAAGTGCTTTAGCTTGTTTGAAATGTACTTCATCAATCATTTTTCCATCTATTGTTGTAGCACCTTTTCCTTTTTTTGTAGATTCAGAATAAATTTTACATACTTTTTGAGCCCAATTAATTTCACTTTTGTTTGGATGAAATAGTTTATGGACGGTTTTAATTTGATCTGGATGAATGATACTTTTTCCAGAATAACCAAGACTTTTACCAAATTTACAATCCTTTTGAAATCCTTTTGAGTCTTTAAGATCTTGCCAAATTGCATCTATAGCAACAATACCTGCAGCGTGTGCATCTACAGGAATTTTACCTCGAGAATATTTTTCACCTTCAGATTCTTTTGTGTATTCAACTCCAATATCATTTAACAAATCAAATACACCAAATACTACTGCAGGAACTCTTTTTCCAAAAGATGCAATACTAAAAGTGTTCACTACTCCTTCTGCAGATTCAATAGAAGGAATAATTTGAATTGGTTTGAGTTTTTTTAATTTTTCTAATCTGGAAATTAGTTTTTCGATTTTTTTCATTTCTTTTACATTATTCACTTTAGGAATTACAATGCCATCAATCCCATCTTGAATAATTTCTTTAAGATCAGATGGAATTTTTCCAGATGTTGGGGAATTTGTACGAACAAAAATAGATGATTTGAATTGTTTACGCAACTTTAATGCAGATTTTATTAATTTTCTTGCTTTAGATTTTTCATCATCTGGAACAGAATCTTCTAAATCAAAACAAACAATATCAGCTTGAATCTTCTTTGCCTTTTCAAGAAATCTCAGATTATTTCCAGGTACAAAAATAAGGCTACGGAAGAGCTGAGTCATTAAATGACTAAGCGCCTTCAGGCTTCATTAAGATTTTGCCAAACATGCCTTTTCCGGTTAACATCTTTGTGTGTGCCTCTGCTGCTTGTTCAAATGTGTATGTTGAATCAATAGCAGCTTTAATTTTGCCTTGACCCATCCAATATAGGGCTTGATCAAGTTCAGCCTTAGTTCCTTGTGTTGAACCTAAGATGTTAGTTCCTTTAAAGAACACATGTCTAAGATCAGTTTGTGCATTGTAACCTGTAGTTGCTCCACATGAAACAAGTGTTGCACCATACTTTAACAACTGTAATTGTTTATTCCAGTGAGTCTCACCAATGTGATCAAATGAGAGATCAATTCCAGGTGCTTCACCTTTCTTCTTTGCTAATTCTTTAGCGATTGCTCTAACTTCTTTATGCCAATCATCTTTTCTATGATCTACTGCAAAGTCTGCTCCAAGTTCAAGACATTTATCAAGTTTGTCAGGACTGGCTGTTGCAATAACATCACAGTTGTATAATTTTGCAATTTGAATTCCAAAACTACCAACACCTGAACCTCCACCCATGATTAACACAGTTTGTCCAGGAGTAATTTTGGCTCTTCCAACTAACATGTGCCAGGATGTCAAGATTGTCATTGATGCTGCTGCTGCCTCATCATAGGATACACCTTCTGGAATTTTTGAAACGTTAACTTCTGGAAGATGAGTTACTTCTTGGAATGCACCCCATGTTGGACCAGTTTGAAATCCCCAAATTGTTCTTTTAACACAATCAAATTCTCGTCCGTCAGTACATGCTTTACAAACTCTGCATGACATGTTAGAGTGAGAAACTACTCTATCTCCAACTTTGATATTTTTAACGTCATCTCCAACTGCGATTACATCTCCTGCAGCATCAGAACCTGAAACATGTGGTAACGGAACTGGAACTGGATTTCCTCGCATTCCCCAAATATCATTATAATTTAGGGCTGCAGATTTTACTTTAAAAACAACTTCATCTGCTTTTGGTTTTGGTTCATCTATATCCTGGACTTTAAGGATTTTAGCAAAATTATCATCTGGTGCGTATTCATTATATACAACGGCTTTCATAACTTAACCAAATTTATTCCCATAATTATATTTTTACTGAATTAAACTCGATTTATCTTAAAATCTCGTTTTGGTTGTTGAATTGAGAGTAAAATTTGCTTTAATTGTGCATCATTGATTTGACCAGGGATTTTTCCTTGAGTTGCCATTCCAATAAGATATTGTTCTACAAGATCTGATAATTCTTGTTTTACCATTTTGATATTATTTAATCTCATTCTAGCATCAGGTGTAAGAATTTGTTTTAGAATCTGTTCTTTTTGTGCTGCTTGTTCATTTTGTTGAGGATTAGGTTGATTTGCATCTAAAGAGAATTGATCATCTTCTGGAAAGCTCATTGTTCATCTAACGGTATACTTTGAGTTGAGGATTTTCAACAATTAGTTCTTTAAGAATTTCTGTTGCTAATCTATCAAGTTTTTGCATTCCTTGTTTTGAAACAAGTCTGCCTTTTTTCTCTACTTTTTCTACATATCCAAGTTTTTCTAACCCTTGAATTGCATTTCTAATAATTGCACCACCTGCAGACTTGTGATGTGCAGCACCATATCCAGATGGTTTACCACCGCCATAATCTTTTCTTAATTCATTAATTCCAATTGGGCCATGAAGGTAAATTTTTCTCATAATTGATGCACATCGAGTATGCCACCATTCTCTATCTTGTGGAGGTTTGTCTGCATGAGCACCAGTTTTTACAAACGGAGTCCAAGAAGGTGCAGGAATATCTTCACTTTTTAGGATCTCTGCGAGTCTTCCAATCAATACGTCTGCTGGTACATCGTATACCTTTGCCATGAAGACAAAAAATCGATAATCGTCTTATAAATCATTGAGGTATGATTTTGTGATAAGTATGCCCACACAGATTACAAGTAATTCTGATCGACTTGATTGATGTTCTTCCTAAACGAATTCTAGAATTAATTCCAGGTGCAATGAATGATTTGCATTTTTTACAAAAAACCATTCTTAGATGATAAGGCATTCTAATTTTATGTCGTGTACTGATTCTTCTAGCAAGAAATGCCTGCCTTTGAGATAATTCAGGATTTGTTTTTGCATTTGTTAATGCATTATCAATCAAAATTTGCATTCTCTCCATTGCAATTTTTCTTGCTTTAGATCTCACAATAATTTCTCAGTACAGACCTAAAAATGAGTTATCATATTAAAGAAGAAATGCAGTCAGCGGGATTCGAACCCGCGTCACAGGGTTGGAAACCCCGAATACTAACCAGGCTATACTATGACTGCAATAAGTTGAAAACTTTAGTTCCTACATAAAAATGGTTTTTTCGTACTCGTAAAGCATTCTAGATGTTACAACATGACCTTCAAAGGATTCATTGCCAACAGAATACAATTTATTTATTTTATTTTCAATTGGATTTGAAAAATGCCCTTTTTGAAATCCTCCAATTACTAAACAATCATTATCTGAAATGTCTAATGCAATTTTTTCATATGAACTAGATTGCCCATTAGTTGAAAAACCAATTACATTTGAGGGATTAATTTCATCTAACAGTTCAGGAAATGTTTGATCTTTAATTTTTAGTAATACGTCATTGTTTGCAACAATTTGTTTTTCTTGATACAACTTTTCAATAACACCTGCAAATCTATGATAAGATTTTGGGATATGGACATTTTCTCCAAAAGATATTACTTTATCATCAATAGTATGAACATAAAGTTTCAATTTATTTTTAAGATACAAAGGGATTGTAGTTGCTTCAAGTATTGAAAAGTGTACTAAATCTGGACGTCCTCTTTTCATTTCATTTTCAATTCCTTTCATAGCTGCAAAATGCCAGGAATTATCAAGTAAAATTTCTGATGAGTATTTTCCTAATTTTCTTGCATGTGAAACAACTGATTGATGATGTTTTAATTCTGATGGAACAAGTTCTAATGCAGATTCTACTAAAACCAAAGAAATCATTTTAGTTGTTCATTTCAATTTGTTTTTTAAATACATTCCAACTTTGTTTTGGAGTATTATTTGCATCAATTAATCCAGCATCACATATGTAATTATTCAGTCTTTCAATCACATGTTCACTAGTACCAAAGCCTGAACCACCAATACTAAGAGTGGTATCATCGCCAATTTCATGTTCTTCAAATGAACATGTTCCCATAGGCTTGTCAAACTGTCTATACCAAGTAAAAAATTCCAATTCAGATTCATTTTCAGCGTAAAACTCAAAGGATTTTTCTAAAAATTCTGCTTGAGATAATTCACTACCTCCTACAAAATCCGAAGTACTCCAACTTAATTCAAAAACTCCAACTTTTTTTCCATTTACCAAATCAAATATTTGTTGTAATTCTTCTTTGGCTTCTTGTGGAGTCTTAACAATATCATTTAGTGTATCAACTGGAAAATATGAAAATGCGACAAAATCACCAATTGTTAATTCAGTGACTATATGATGTAAATTTTTGTTAATTACTTGATGCAATGCAAATGAATTTCCAATTTTTACATCAGGATGTTTTTCTTTGATTTGTTCATAGATTTCATTAAAGAGGTTTTGATAAACGGGAATATTTTGTTCATTAAATCTGAATTGTGATTCAGTGTCCCCTGCAATTATTACAGTGTCTACGATATCATATCTAGATAGTATAGCATCAAGAACACTTACTACTCTTTCATCGCCTAAAGACAGAAGTGGTGGTTTTCCAATCCAATTAGGAAACGGTCCAAGTGTTTCTCCATTAATGATTGAAAAGTAGAGGGTTACTTTGAGATCATTTTTTTTGTTAAGACTCATCAATATGTCTGATTGTGTCCAATCAAATTCTCCACGTTCTGGTTCAACTAAATTCCAGAACAAGTAAACATTACTTCTTCCAATTCCAGTACTTGATGCTGTAGAATAAATTTTATCTAAATCTTGTATAGTTGTTGCTTGTTTTGGAGAATTAATCACAAGACCAATTTTTTCATTAGTTTCTTGAATGGTAATAGTTTGAGATGAAGGAATACTCAATACTACTGCAGATAATGCAATAATTGCACCTATGCCTACAAGTACGCCTAGAATTTTTTTGTCCATATAGATTCAAAAATTGAAGAAAGTAAAAAAGTTGTGATTTATCCTGAAGTACAACCACTATATCCACATTCAATACACATGCTGCAACCTTCAACAAACACTAGATTGTTTTTACATGTTGGACATAGACGTTCTTCAGAAGATTCATCAGGTACTGGAGCTTCAACTTTGAGTTCTTCATCATGAACTTTTAATGCAAGAGCTGCATTGATTTGTGATTTGATGTATGGATTTGAGATATTGTCCGTAACATATTGTATGATATTTTTGCTTGGAGTAACTTCAAATGTTTTTTGTGCATTCTCACTTGTCATATGAAGAACTTGTTGATGCCTAGAACCGTCACGATAAACAGTCATGCCTTTCAATCCCAATTCATGTGCCAATAGATATGCAGATTTTACATCTTCTACTGTAACATCATTTGGCATGTTGATTGTTTTTGAAATTGCATTTCCAATCCATTGTTGCCAAACACTTTGAGCCATTAGATGATCAGACCAATGAATATCCATTGCAGTAACAAACACATCTTGCATCCATTGTGGAATTTCTTCTAATCCTTTTAGAGAACCATAGTTATCTGCAATTTTTGCAAGAATTTCATCATTGTATAGACCATGTTCTTTAAGAGCTTCTTCAACAATTTTGTTTGTGTAAAAGAATCTTCCAACAGTTACTCTCTTTTCAAATACAAGAGCAAATGCAGGTTCCATTCCATTTGAACAATCTGCAATCATTGCAATTGTACCAGTTGGAGCTACAGTAGTAGTCAAAACATGTCTAATTCCATGTTTTTGGATTTTTGCAATTAATGCATCCCATTCGTAAGAGTGAGATTCTTTTGGTTTCTCATAATATCCTGCTATTGGAATTTTTCCTTCAGAATATTCAGTTTTTGAACAAAGTGGGAAATCACCACGAGTTGTTGCTATGGCTACACTTTCTTCCATGGAGTAATAGGTTAATGCTTCAGATAGTTTTGATTGGAATTCAAATCCTTCTTTGGAGTTGTATGGAATTCTTAGTTTGTAAAGCAGATCAGCTACTCCCATAACACCTAATCCAATTCTTCTAGATTCTTTTGATGCAATAGTGATTTCTTCAACTGGGTAATTATTTACATCAATTATGTTATCTAGGAATCTTGTTGTTTTTCTGATTGTCTCTTCATATCTTTGCCAATCAAATTCAAAAGTTCCATCAGCTTGTCTTTTTACAAGATTTGCCAAATTGATAGAACCAAGATTACATGATTCGTATGGATATAGACTTTGTTCACCACATGGATTTGTAGCTCTTAGTGGAGCTTGTCTTGCTTTTGCAAACACATTGTATTTGTTTATTTGATCAAAGAAGATCAATCCTGGTTCTGCACTCTTCCATGCAGATAATGCAATTAGATCAATTAATTGATGTGAATTAATTTCTTTTACAGGTTTTTTATCACGTGGGCTACGTAAAATGTAATTACCATCTGTGTTTACAAGAGAATGCCAAAAGTCTTCCCATATTCCAACACTAATGTTAAAATTTTCTAAAACACCTGGTTCAGTTTTGTTTGTGATAAATTTTTCAACATCAGGGTGCCATGCTTCAATGATTCCCATGTTTGCACCACGTCTTTTTCCACCTTGTTTAACAACTTCAGTTACAGTGTTTATGATGTTCATAAAAGATACTGGGCCTGATGCAACACCGGAAGTTGATGCAACAATGTCCCCCTCTTCACGAAGATTTGAATAATTAATTCCAACACCACCACCAGACTTGAAGATTAATGCTGCATCAGAAGTTGATTTCATGATTTGTTCCATACCATCATCCATTCCAAGAACAAAGCATGCAGATAGTTGCCCTAGTCTTCCACCTGAATTCATCATGGTAGGAGAGTTAGGCAAAAAGTCTTGTGCTACCATCAAATCAAAGTATTCAGTAATCTTATCAGCATATTGATCGAGTTTTTTTGCAGCTAATAACGTCAAAACAGATTTGAAACTAATTTTCATTTGGCCTTTATTTGCCAATGTCACATAGTGATTGATTAGAGATCTAAAATGCCATTTATTGAAGAAATAGTCACCTACTTTGAATTTATAATCAAATGCATCTAACTTCTCTAGGTATGATTTTGCTTCATCTATTTCCTGCGTAGAATTACCAGATTTGTCAAATATTTGGGAATCATATAGTATATCGCCAATTCCCACCAAAATAGCAACTCTCTCAAACATCTGGGTTGGAGATTCAATGATCTCATTTTTGCTATTTCTGAACAAATAACGTGATGCAATTACTCTAAGACAATTCAAGTCAAACTTTTTTGAAACGGGATCAAGTGTTTTGAGATTCAAGACATTCATCTTTTCATCTCTTAATTTTCTTCTCTCGTGTCTGTAAACAATGTATGCTCTTGCAATATCACTATTACCGCTATCAATCAAAGTTGATTCTACAATATCTTGAATATCTTCAACAGTTGGAGTTCTAGAACTTGTAAATCCTTGCTCAACTAATTTATCAACAACATTTGATGCTAATTGATCGGCTAGCTCACGGTCGGCTTTAGAGGTGGCAGCCAATGCCTTGAAAATGGCATTTGAAATTTTATCTTTATTGAATGCAGTTACTGCACCATTACGTTTACGTATATCAACGATTGTGTTTTCTATTTGTGAATTGTCCAAAATAATTACCTTAGTAGCAGTTATGATCAATGAGGGTATAAATCATTATCCAATTTTTTTTTAAATTTTAATTCAAAAAATTTGACACCACTACTATGAATTTCATATTGGTAGTACAACAATAAATTATAACGATGATCGCAAAACCGAAAATGATCAAAAAGATTTTAGAAATGATCGGTACTAGTTTTTTATTTATGAATTTCAGATTACGTAAGGTGATTTACATTTTGGACACTTGTCTTCAAATGGTTCATCTTTGAATCCACATTCACCGCAAATCGCAACTGTCTTGACTGGTTTGAAAGTTGGTGTAAGCAAAGAGGTTTGTTCTATGGATTTTTTAATGTCTGCAATTTTTGCATCATTATCTATATTCAATGTGACAAATAATCCACCATTGAGTAATTTTGATAATTTGTTGCATTGTGAGATAGGTTCACTTTTGTTAGTATAGTCAGATACCTCAGAGGCATCAAGAGTAATTCTATCAGAGTAAGAGTCACTATCCATGGAGTTAAGTGCAGAGTTTTTACCATATTTTTCACCATCCAAAGTCACAAAACGGGTAGAACCTTCAGTCTCAGTCATACATATAGTCACAGAATCGCCTAATTCCTTACCTTTTTTGGCTCCAACATCTACTGCAGTCTCAATTACTTTATGGAGAATTGCTCTACCATTTTTATTGTCTTTTAATCCCAATATGTTAAAGACTGCCTCTTTGAGTCCCACCAAATTTACAACAAGTGAAACAGAACTCTTTTGCATGTATTGAGTATTTTTTGCAAGAATTGGATTAAGTCCACGTCGTGTAAGATCTGAAATTTCTTTCTTTCTTAATGCCATAGATGCCAAAGCAGGTTTCATTAAAAGTGCTAATCTGGCTCTAAAGTAAGTTTCATCTTTATTTGATTCAAATGCCAATCTTGGGAGATTAATTGAAACAGACTGTAACATGATTGAAAGAGGTCCACTAGTTTTTGCAGTTGAATTTGTAATGCCGGAACTAGATACTTGTCCTTTTGCAAACATTACTTTTCCACCAATAGAAACTATTTCTGAAACTATTTCTGAAACATCTGAAATTTTTCCTTTATCATGATTAATTATCAAACCAATTTTTGGAGTTGGTGTAATCTTTGTATAATTTTTGTATGCATTAATAATTGAATTAATTATTTTTGTATCAGAACCTAATTGTAATCGAATTGAAACAACAGTACTTGAATTATTGTATTCAGAAGTTGTAGATGCTGTAGCAAACGCATTAGTTAATCTTGCTTCAAGTTCTGGTAAGGATTTTGAATGTTTTGTAAATAATCCAACTAATCCATCAAGTACAATTTCTTGTGATGCTTCTTTTGAGAGAAGAGAAATAATAATAGATAGTGAACTTGTTATCTCGTCAAGTTGTTTTGATGCAGAAATTCTTGATACATCAAGATATTTTCCACCTAGATCAATTCCATCTTCAATTAATTCTTTAACGTTAACAAATATTGTATCAGGAATCATGGACCAAACTCCAGGATTTGTAATGTGTAAGTCTCCAGAGATATGAGAATCAGATACATCTTTTGGTAGAACATTTGTTAAAAGATGCTCTGCAAATACACGCTGTCCAGCATTGAACAAAAGTCCTTCAGCGCCATTATTCACATGATCAAGATTAGAAATCATTTCTTTAACATCAAAAGCAGGCATGCCTACACGTGCCAATTTGTTCCTGTACTCTTCATGACCATGCTCTAATAACACAAAATTTACCATTTCTCGAATTAATGAGCCTGTAAGGTAGGTAATTTGATACTTGTAAATTCTATTTTCAACTTCTTCAGTAATTTTTTGTGCCAACTCTAATGGAAGACTACCTTCTCGTACAAGAGATTGGATAATTTTATGAGAATTGAATTCTTCAATGGAGTCCTTTGAGGTTCTAACATACATTTTTCCACTTTCAATAATTGAGCGTTCTTCAATTTGTCTTGCCAGACTTAGAACTAATTTTCCAAGATTTGTAATGGTATAACGTCTTTCAGATTTATTTAATGCAACAAGTGATTGTCTAAGTAATTTTCTCAAGTGATATGCAAACTTGCCACTTTCTTTCTTTGATTTGAAACCCGCAAGAGATTTTAGTTCTGAATAAGTTAAAGGTCCTTTAGAATTTAGAATTCGAAGAATATCAATTCTGTTTGGACTTGCCATTACAGAGAATATCATTCTGACACGTTTTGATGTAGATTGCATTATTCCGCCTCTACCAGGAGAATCCGAATCGTTTTCTAAATCATTATCATCATCAAAATCATCATCCATATCCATTTCTAATTCTTCTTCATTCATCTTCATGCAAGTTTTACAGAAAGAGGGATTATTAACATTTGTGCCTAGAAAAAAATTTGGAAAAAAGAAAAGATCTTTATATGATCATTTTTTCTAGATCATTTTTCTTGAACATCAAGTGAAAATTCTGCTGTTGAAAGTTTTTGTCCACATGAAGGACATCTACCATCAGAAGGTTTCATAACATCTTTTAGAGATTTTAGCATCTTCATGTCTTTGATCTTTTCACCACATTTTCCACATGCAATTTCTACTGACATGAAAATAATCTGATATACAAAATAATTAAGAATCGATTCTAAATAATTTTAATAATTCAAATAAATTATTTTACTGCTTTTCAACAATAATTCCGCGATGTTCATCAAAATCAGTGATTTTGGCTTTTGTTCCAACTGGAAGATCTTCAGGAACGGCAATATTTGCCATAAATCCAGAAATTCTCAAATCAGAATTATCTAAATGTAAAACAACAAAAGCATATGGGGTGTATTTCTCAAAGCCTGCAGGAGCAACTGTAATGATAGTATAAGTGGCAATCGTGCCTGTTCCTTCCAAAATTTCATTCTCAAATTCTTTACTACCACATTTTTCACAATAGTAAACAGTTGAAAGGTGAAGATGTCCACAACTAGTACATTTGTGAGTCAATACCTTACCTTGTTTGGCATTTTCAATAAGTAATTCTTTGACAGACATGTTATACACTTTGGAAGACGTGAACAGCACAACTAGCTCCTGTTGCACCAAAATTATGAGTTAAACCAAGTTTTGCATCTTTTACAGTTCTTGCACCTGCTTTTCCAGTTAATTGATCATACACTTCTGCTACTTGTCCTACACCTGTAGCTCCAATTGGGTGGCCTTTAGATTTTAGACCTCCAGATGGATTAATGGATATATCAGAATTTAATTTTGTTCTATCTTCACGTACTGCTTGAACTCCTTTTCCTTTTTCAAAGAATCCCAAATCCTCAGTGTCAACAATCTCTGCAATTGTAAAACAATCATGTATTTCTGCAAAGTCTATATCTTTTGCAGTGATTCCTGCCATGTCATATGCAGCTTGTGCTGCAATCTTTGTACTAGGAATGGTTGTCATATGTTCACGTCCTTGTAATGCAGCAGGTGAACCACCACGACCAGAACCAATTACTTCTACGTAATCATTTCCATGTTCTTTTGCAAACTTTTCAGAACACAAAATTACAGAACTTGCACCATCTGAAAATGGACAGCAATCATAAAGTTTTAACGGACTAGCAACAACTGCAGAATTTAAAACATCATCAACAGTAATTTTCTTTTGCAAATGAGCTTTTGGATTTAGTAAACCATTTTCATGATTCTTTACTGCAACTTTAGCAAAATCTTCTTCTGTTGCATCAAATTCTGTCAAGTAAGCTCTTGCCATTGATGCAAACAATCCTGGAAATGATGCACCAGCTTGACCTTCATAAAAGAAATCTGAACAATATGCAAAGTAAGTTGTTGTCCATTCAGTTCCAGTATGAGTAACTTTTTCAACACCAGTAACTACAAGACAATCATAAAATCCTGCAGCAACATTTGCATATGCTTCTCTAAATGCTACAGAACCGCTTCCACATGCTGATTCAATTGATAATGATGGTTTATCTGAAATTCCTAAATTACTCATTAAAACAGGTCCAAGATGTACTTGTTTGTCTGCAACTCCAAAAACATTTGAAATGTAAGATGCTTTGATCTCTTTTGGATCGATTCCTGCAGTTTCTATGGCTGAAACTGACGCCTGAGTTGCAATATCAGCAATACTATCTGCTAATTTTCCATATTTGGTACTACCTGCACCAAGAACACAAACCTTTTCCACAAAAGTCGCTGATGCAAATCCCTATAAAAATCGTTTTAGTAATTTGTCCATAGATAATGCCGACAAAAAAAAGACTCCGTACAGTTCAAATTAAAAAAATTACTGCAAGGCACATTGTAAAAACTTCAAAGTCAAAAACTAGCATATTCAAAAAAGAGATCATACAATTTTTGGATAGTAATGGGTATCTTTCTTGGTCATCAAAAGAAAAAAAATACATGATTCTTGGAACTAATTCTCCAAAAAATGGACTAGTTCAATGTCCACAATGTAATCTAGGTGAATTAATGGTGATTCGTTCAAGAACTACAAGAAAACGTTTCATGGGTTGTTCGAATTTTTATGGTGGATGTAAAGCATCTTCTCCACTTTTACAAAAGGCAAGACTTCGTGCAACAAAACAACCATGTGATATTTGTAAATGGCCTATGATAATTTTTAGATATTCAAAGAATCAAAAATGGACAAAGCAGTGTGCAAATTTTAATTGTAAAAGTAGAGAAGTGAAATCTACAAAGAATAAGAAGTAGGTTTTCTATTTTTTAATAACGGCAAAGTTTTTCGCGTTTGTTTTACTTTATCTAGATTAATTGTAACATAACTGATTCCTTGTTTCTTTTTCATATCAAGTAAAATTTTTCCATATGGATCAACAACTAAACTTCTTCCGCAGTAAATATTTCCAACTTGATCAGGAGAGATTACATAACATCCATTTTCAATTGCACGTGTTTTGTTAATTGTGATCCAATGATCTTCTTTCATATTACCTTTCACCCAAGCTGATGGTGCAACTAAAATTTCAGAACCAGTAAGAGCTAAAGAGCGAGACATTTCAGGAAATCTCAAATCATAACAAATCATCATGCCTGTTTTTCCAATTGATGTGTTAACAGGTTTTGTGATTTTTGAGCCTGGAGCCATCTTGTCAGACTCTCTAAAACCTAACGCATCATAAAGATGGATTTTTCTATACGTAGAGATTACTTTACCAAATTCATTAATAATAAATGAAGTATCATAAACTCTATTTTTCTTTTTACTCTTTTCATAAAATGAACCAATAACTTGAATATGATTTTCTTTTGCAGTTTTTGCAATTTGTGTAACAAAATTTCCATGAATTGTTTCTGCAAGTTCTGCAAGTTGTTTTGGTGTTTGTTTAGAATTTGTATAAAACATCATGAATTCTGGAAATGCACAAAGAGTTGCATGGTTTGCAGCAGCTTTTGATATGTATGAAATAATTTTTTGTAAATTAATCTCCTTACTAGTTGATGCTTTGAATTGAACCACTGCAACTTTCATAAAATAAAATAATCATATGAGAATAAAAGGATAAAGGGCTGGTACAATAGCTAAATGTACCATTTTGTTATTATACAAATTTGTTTCAATATTATTAACCGACCATAGGAATGTGTGTATGTCATACCTGAACTGGACAGGAATATCTCCAGTAAATTTTTTAAAAAATAATTAAAGTTGGTTTCCAGCTAGAAACCAATTTTCTTTTGGATTGTCTTCAAAAACAACAATAACATGATTTTCTTTTGTTTTTAGAATATCAACTGCTGACTTTGTAATTGCTTTTGCAAATTCATCTTTTTGTTCCTGAGTACGTCCAGGATACATTGACACTGTTATCAAAGGCATAAAAATTTCAAATGAAATTAGGAATTTATTCTTTCAAAAATTTTCACTTGATTAATTATCGGTAATCTGATCTGTACCCATACCTAGTACCATATGTAAAATCAGAACTGTGTGTTTTTTTGTACAAATATCCAGTCGCCAAACCAATTGCAAATCCACCAATATGTGCCAAATATGCTACTCCACCACCTGCAACTCCAAATCCACTAGTAAACAATGGGAGTAAGTTTTGGAAAACTAACCAAAATGGTAAGAACCAACGTGCTTGAATATGCATCATTCTCCAAAAGAATCCCAACATCATGAAAGTTTGAATTCGAGCTCTTGGAAAAATTACCAAATATGCACCCAATACTCCAGAAATAGCTCCTGATGCTCCAACTGCAGGAATTACACTTGAAGTATCACCAAGAATGTGAACTAGTCCTGCAAGAATTCCCCAAATTAAATAAATTCCTAGAAATTTTAGTTTACCAAACTTTTGTTCAATGTTATCACCAAAAATCCACAAAAACCACATGTTACCTGCAAAGTGAAGTAATCCACCATGCATGAAAATAGAACTAAGTAGAGATACGTATGGGACTGATGGACAATCAAGTTGTACTGCACCTGCACCAAAATCAATTAATGAACCAGTAGCTCCAGTTACACAATTTGGAACAGCACCCCAATTGTAAAACATTGTAAATGCATTTGGGTTTGTAAAATCAAGTATTTGTCCAGTATATACTGCTTGTATTAGAAATACAACTGCATTTACAATTATTAATGCAATTGTTACTTTTGGTTTAAACCCAGGGGGATGAGGATTTTCATCACGTAATGGAAACATTAGTTATGTTTAATCATTGAAATTTGTATAATAAGATTATTGGATGCAGATACACCCATTCCACACGTACATGTAACAGTTGTAGTTATCGCAATGAAATGAAAGTTTTAACCAGTGATTCTTTTTGTTTTAATTATTCTTGTATCAGTCTGAATGTAGTTTGTTGCAGATTCCACTCCTCCAATAGAGTATTGCTCAAGTACTATAATCAATGAATCATATGACATTTGGTTAATTTTTGAGATACATTGAGATACTTTATCAGATAGTTCTTTGCTTTTTTGTTCATTTTGAGTGATTTGATGAACCTTGTTAGTTCCGATTTGTTTAATTGTTTCATCACCAAAATATTTCCCAAGTGATAAAATTTTATCCAGATTACTGGTGTTAGATGTAGTACCTTGATGCAAAATATCTAAAACTATTTTTCTTGCATTTTGAGTTAGAGTAGTATTAGCATCATTTGCAAGATGAATCAATTCATCTACAGAATTATTGCTTTGCAAGATATTCTCGTAAAATATTCTGTAAATAATTGATATGATTCACCACTCCAATTGGTGCATGATGAGTTTTTTCCCAAATTAGTAATGAATCAAACATGGATAGCAAACTGATGTACACAGGAATTGTGTCTCCTTTGAGTTGTGTGATCATCAGATATAGCGGTATTAATGCCTGCATCTTTCCAATTTCAGTTGATGCTTGAGATACCTTGGATAGTAGTGATTCAAAGTCTGTTGTAATTTCTTCAAAGTTACTTTTTGCAGTATCAGTAATGATTTTCATCTCTTTTTGAGCAGTATCATTAGTTGATACAATGGAATCTTTTGCTGCTTTTGCAGACAAATCAATGGCAGATACAGAAGAATCTTTGATTTTAGTGATGGTAGATAGTGTAGTATCTTTTGAGAATTTGATTTGTTCCTGTAAAGAATCATTTTGTGATATCAATTGTTCTTTTTGTAGTTTTAACTCATCAATATCACTTTGAATTCTAGTCAATTCGTTTTGTTTTTGTTGTACAGTATTATCCATTTTATCAATGTCTTTTTGTAATAAATCAATTCGAGTCTCAAAGGAGGATTCTTTTTTGATGTATTGTATCACTTTGTGAGGATCAAAGTCTAATCTGGATGATTCCTTTAACATTGATACAAGTAAATCCAAATCACCAATGTCTATGTTAAACTCCCCTAGTCTTTTTTTGATATTACTGAATTCATTTAATGATTGAATAGTTGTATTTTCATGGTGTAATGCATCATCTAGTCTTTTCTTTACTTCTTTTTTCTCTTTGTTTAATTGTATAATGGAATCATTAAGTGATTTGTTTTTTTGAATTAATGAGGAATTATGACTCTCTAGTTTTTCTAATGGAATATCTGTTAATTGGGATAACTCAAAGAGCATTGTTGAATATCTCACTAAATCATCGGGGGAAAGATTTTGAGATTTGCATTTAGATACTATTTTATCTAAAAATTCTTGGACATATTCCTCATTGCAATTCAATGATTTTAAGATGGAATGGATTCTAATGCCAATTAATGTTTGAGGAGGTGTTAGTTGTTCTTTTTTGAGAGATTTTGCAAATGATAGTAACAAATCAATGTTATTTTTTCCATGAATCAGGTCTAACTCTTGTACAACTTTTGTGATAGTACCCTTTGATGTTTTAATTGAATCAATGATTTCAGAATAACTATACCCTGAAAGTAGATAGTAAATGATTTCAGATTTTGTTTTTTCTGTAATTTCTGTTGGCAATACAAATCATAGTCGTTTGAAGATTTTAAGTCAACCTCCAATTTTTTTTCAAAATTTGATTCAAAAATAAGGTAAATGTGATAATATTGACATGATTTCAGTGATTTTCCAAATCATTCAAGTAAAACCAAAATCGTTCAAACCAAGTGTATTTTTGTTCAAATAGAATCAAAATCGTTCAAACCAAGTGTATTTTTGTTCAAATAGAATCAAAATCGTTCAAACCAAGTGTATTTTTGTTCAAATAGAATCAAAATCGTTCAAATGATTGTTCATTTGTTCAAATAGAATCACAAAAAGGATTTAGGCATGCCTAAATTATACTAAATAATGTTAAAAATTCGAGCAAGATGTCCGTGTTGTGGAACACGTTTGAACGAAGAAGCACTATACAGAGACGTTGACTTTACCGATGGCAAAGATGTAATGGAGCAAGACATTGGAGGAAGGGGAAATATTACTAGCGGTGCAGAAGATACATTTGAGAATTATCCTGACATCGCTCAGTATTTTCTTGATAACATCAATGAGGCAAAAGAGTATCTTGAAGAGATTTTGGGGATTGAAGATGATGAAGAAAGTGAAGTTGACAAAATAGCAAATCAGATACTTGAAGAAGATGACTATGTTGATGAAGATTAGTTAATTCGAATTATGCCATATTCCACTAGATATTCAATTCCATTTACAAAAGTTTCATCATCAATGGAACCATCTGCCCACCAGCCTGCATTGTTTTTGATCCAAGCTGGGATTTCATCAGAACCTGACCCTGAACCTTGAGCAGTTGATGAAGTTGAAATGATTTGATTTTTTACCAAATATTCAATTCCACGTACAAAGGTCTCATCATCGATATCATCACTTGACCACCAACCAGCATTGTTTTTGATCCAGGATGGAATAGAAATATCATTTTGGGGTACCACTCTATCTATAACAATAGGAATTGCAGTTTTTGCAAGGTTATTGTTATCCAAATTATTAAAATTCAAATTAATAACACCAGAAATGTCTTTAGGAACAAAAAATTCTGCAACATTAGGATTCTCTTTTGAATCGGAACTGATTCCGTTTTGTTCAAAAATTACTTGTTCATTTTGAGTGATAGAAAATTCGTAAGGTGTGGCAATAGGTCTATTTTTCAAAAAGATGTCAGTTACATCAAAAATAATTTTTGCTTTATCATTTGATTTTAAATTTTCAGGATCCCACGAAACTAAAATTCTAAACTGTCCATTTTCAGTAACAGAACTCAAATGAGTATAATCTCTATCAGGTGTAATTACAAAATTCATTCCATTTTGATTAGAATTGGTATCAAAAATTCTCTGTAATTCTTTTTGATAAATTATAAAATGAACAGTTCGTTGTTCTGAGAAAAAATCATCAATTGTTACAATATCATCAGATAATTGTAAATCATTAACATATATTGTAAATCCTGAAACTAGCATATCTCCAAATGATTCTGGAATTATTAGTTCTTCATGAACTACAGATGTTTGATCAATATTTGTCTGAGTCCACTCAAAAGGCATGAAAAAAGAAGTTTCTTTGGTGGAACTATCATATTGAAAGTCACTGATTTCGTCATAAAATGTTACAACATCTATGTATTGTTCCCCAAAATTTGGATCAACAATATTGTGTCTTGTTGTTTGAGCAATAGATATACCAGCATTGAAAATTAATGGATCATCAAATTTTTTGGAATATCCTTCAGCTGTAATTATACTAATATCCAATTTGTATAATCCACCTTCACTTAGTTTTGGTCCTGAAACATTAACTAATCTACTATCAAGTCCGAGCAATGAACCAAATAGATTTGAATCATTTTGTTCTTCAATAATTACTGAATCAGTGTCTTTTGAAATAAAATTAAAAACAACAAATCCATTATCTGCTTTGAATTCTTTTTCAAACAAAAATGTATCACCACGATGAGAAGTTATTAGAAAGGTTACATCACGTAAAGTTATTTTTGAATCAAAATCAATTAATGAAATTGATATTTGTTGATCATCACTAGTTTCAGGATCATTTTGTGAAGATGAGACTTCTAAAGCAACCTGTTTTCCATTTAATTCCACAGGAGGAAATATTTCACTTCCAACTCCATGACCGTATGCATTATCATGAACACTGTCAAATACAAAAAATGCTGTAAAGAATAAAACAGAAAATAAAATGAAACTTTTCAATCTATGTCCACTTTGTAGGATCTTTTTTACGAATTTCTTTTCCATCAATTGTAACTGATTCATTTTCTTCAAATACAGTATGCCATTTTCCATTACTTGGGAAGATTTTATTCATCTCCTCAACTTTCTCATTTGTAGGAGCCTTATTCATTAAAGCTCCCCATCTCATGTTTGGAACTTTTGGCATTATGTCGTTGATGTCTTTCATGGTACAATCACTTTACAGAATTTATTTAAAAACCTATTACTGAACGCTTAGAATTCCTTCTTTGATTAAGAATTGGATTCCTTGGATAAAGGAGGCATCATCAATGGAGCCATCTGCCCACCAGCCTGCATTATTTTTGATCCAAGCTGGGATTTCAGCAGAACCTGACCCTGAACCTTGGACAGTTGGAGGAATCTCCATTACA
>JAANXA010000039.1 GCA_018263505.1 Candidatus Nitrosopumilus sp. | reverse complement strand
AGAGATGTTCTCAAGGAAATAATACACAAGGCAGTGACATTTACCCCTGCTTCTCTAGATAGAGACACTCTAGAACTCAATAACGCAATCACACGCGGATATGAGATTAACGATTACATAAGAACTGAAACAGGAATTGTATACATTCTAACAAAATGGAGCAATCAAGACATTTCAAAGAATCAAGAAGACAAACAAAATAGTAGTTGTGGAGATTTACCATGATCATAAATAACTATAACATTCTAAACAGCAAATGGTTCGTCCAATTTCCAGAATCAGTTGCATACGAAATTTCAAGAGAACTATGTGATAAATTAAAGACAGACAGAAAATCAATTGAAAATGAATTTTTAGAATATCACATTGAAAGGGAATCAGACATCAATAAAATAAAAAAAATACCAATTAATCATTCGTTCTCCGAATTTTTGTTCTATTGTCAAGTTGCAGAGGAGAGGCAAGTAACACTTTATCCTCCGATAAAAGAACCTGAAGAGATTGACGGTAGGTGTACTGTGTGTGGAATACCAAAAATCAATCATTCATGGAATGAATTGTCATGGTGTTGCCGTCATTTCACAAAAGAAAATAACAAGAAACGGCATGAAAGATTCTTGAAATTATTTGGCAATTCATTTAGAAACGCGTATGATAATTCCCAAACAAACCACACTAGACAGTTTGGTAGAGACAGATTATCTGAAAATGAGAGAAAAATATGGAATCTGTTTTGCAAAAATTATGTTCAATGTATTTTTAGGATTATGACATTTTGAAAAACACTTTATTCATTTTGTTATGAACTGATAATGTGGTTTTCTATTTATCAATTCTTTATGAATTAATCTCTAATTCCTGAAACAAAACCTATAAAAAAATGTCCATCCTGTGGAAAAATTGTTTTTTTCAAGAGATGAATTGGAAACAAAATTTGGATATAGAAAAAAAGGAATCAAAATTCATTCCCAATCATGGTGTAGAATATGAACCTCATCAAAGTAAACAAAAAAGTTATGCATGCAATTTGAAAAATGTGTGCGAGTTTATGTCATGATATTTTCTGATTCATTTGTATTTTTGATGAACCTTCATTAAGTAAGATCAAACCCATTTTTTGATTGACTCCGTCATTCATAGAGTCATGTAAATTTAGATGATGTTGAATTTCATCTAAATTCTTAGATGTAATTACATACAATACGTCATACTCTACTTTACCATTGTCAACAGTTTTTCTGTCCGTCCACAGCCCATAATAGATATGATTTTTCTTTAGAATATTTTTTACATAATCAAAGTATGCCGAAAATTTTTCCAAATCATATTGATTCCTAGTAACTGCAATCATTACAACTTGATGACCCAAGACATGGTGTTTGTTGTAAATTTCTTTGAGGGAAATTTTTTCTCCAGACTCGTCAAAATTCACTGACGGGCTGTTTGCAGTAAATGTTTTTTCATATTTTCTAAATTCATTTCTTAACTTCTCCTTTATTGAATTAGTGAAATTCTCCATTATGATATGGATATTATTTATCATTAAGATGTCTTGCTATTTGTGCCTAGAAATTAAGTATTACTAAACATATTATTACACTGATTAAGTATAGTTAAATCAATAAATATCATAAATTGTATGTTGATTTATGACGATAATAGAGGTATATTTTCCAGGATTTCCAATCATCTGTCCTGCATGCAAATCAGACAGGGTTGTACTTTTTTTTGATCCACGATTCATTCCGCGAGAAATTCCAAGATGGAAGGATTTGATTTATGAGAAAAAAACAGTGCTGGAAAACAGTTGGGAAAAAATTAAACTGGAAAACCAATGGAAAAAAGATGTCAAAGTTTCTGGAAAACCAAATTGGATTTGCAAGGAATGTTATGACGGTGGAATTGTATTAGAAAAATTATCAGAGGATGTCAAGAATTGTTAAACAACAAACAAATTACAAAAAAATACTATGTACTACATCATTATTTTTATGGGTGTGAACATCTAAACGAACAATTTGTGTATGATGAATTTGAATTTAAATCATCTAAAATTCAAAAGTACATCAACACACACCGATACAAAAATTACAAAATAGATGTGTATTGCTATGATTTAAAAAAATGGACTGTTGAAGATGTACTTCAATTAGAGGAATCAAATGGCTGGACTCCTGCATATTTGTTTGTACAAAATGGTTTTGAGTTATTAGGAGAAATTGATTTGGTAGATATTTTTGATAAACAAAAAATGGTCAAAGAAGTTCTAAAGGATGGCACAGTTTCACATTCCAGGAAATATTCTAGTATGGGTGAATTTTGGGATGCAAAAAATACAAAACATAATCTTTATGAAAAAAAAGAAGACATTCAACAAAAACTTGAGCAGTTTGAGTATTCTGCCAGAAATTTACTGATATTTAGAACCACTAGGCGTAGTCTTTTTTCATATTGGGATGTAATTCAGGTATTTTCAGAAGGGGATTCAAAGAATGTGGAAAAATTCAGGAATAAATTGCAATGTGGAAAAGTTAGATGATTCTGAATTTCTTGCAGAACTAGAAAAGAAACTAGTAGAAGAGTTGGCAGATATTTTAGAAGTGATTTATCGAATTTCTGAATTGAGGGGAACTAATTCTGATACATTAGATAAGATAAGACAAGACAAGGCAGAAAAACGAGGTGGCTTTGAAAAGAATCTATTTTTGATTGATTCTAGTGATTAATTTTTAGGATTTTTTATTCACACATTTCTCACAGCAAGTCATTCCAGTTTCCTCATTAATTGTAACGGGTACACCTGAAGAGTAACAAGTACGACACATTCCTCTACGCATAATTTTACTGATAACATAACGTGATAAATTATTCCTCATTGAATCATTGTGATATAATGGTGAGATCAAAATCACTATTCCTAAAAGAGATGATTTTCTTCTTATAGAATTATACTTTATTGTTATTTTGATAGAAAAGAATGTAGATGCATTTGGGATAACTGAGGTGACAATTAGAAATCGTTCCAAGAGTCTTAGAGCCGTTTAGAATAATTCTTTGTTTTTGAGACATGTATTTACTGTGTCATCCCAATACCGATGCGTTTGATGTATTTTGCAGCAAATGGTTTTACAATCTTTAGTATTTTTCTAATTGTAATGGTACTGATATTAGTTACTTTTGAAATTTTTATTCTGTTTAAATTAAAAAACAATTTGTTGATGCATGTTCTAGTTTAAAATTATTCTTTATTTAATTCTACTAACAATGTCTGAATTTCTTTTTGTTTGCTCATCAACTTTGTAATTTTGTTTGTCAACTCAACGTTGTAGGCATTATTTTCTTTAAGTTTATTATATTCTAAAAGAAATTCTTTGAATTCTTTTTCTATTTGTTCATATTTTTTCATTTTTTCTGATTTATTTTGTTTTTGAGACAATCTTTGATGCTCCTATGTAAAAAATTCTAAAAATCTAATGGAATGTATTTTTCCTGCTTTAACCATTCAACTTGCGGTAATGTGTATCTCCACAAAATATCTCCTCTCTGATCCTTTCCAAACTCCCAGGGCGCAATTATCACTACATCATTGTCTCTAATCCAAACTCTTCTCTTCAATTTGCCTCGTATTCTTCCCCTTCGAGTTATCTTATCTGCACATTTTACCATGACATTTTCGCCCCCCATCATTTTGATTACTCTGCCAAACATCTCTTCGTCTGTCTCAGGAAGCCTGATCTCTTTTAATGCCCTCTCATTTTTTACCTGACGTTTTCCCATGCTTCCAACAACTCTTTAGTTTAATTAACACTTTATTCGTTTAAAGGGGTAAATTATGATTCTGACTTAAATTTCAACATATTAGTTTATGAAACAATAATAAAGATTCTCTGAAATTCCCACTAATGTCAAACTTATTCCTTCTTTTGTCTTGCTCTATGCATAGTTCTAAAAAAGTTGCAAATCAATTAAGGGGTATCTCTGGTGTGGAGGAAGCGATCCCAGTTTATGGTGTTTACGATTGTGTAGTAAAAATAAAAAAATGTCTTCAGATGAAATGCAAAATCTTGTCTCACAACACATACATCACATTCCTGACGTGTATTCTGTACTGCCTTTACAGTTAGTCTCTGAATAGTTTAAAATGTTTAAAAAAAAATCACTAGAAGTCTATCTCTTTGATGACATGATTCTAATTAAAAATAAGAATGGAAAAGAAAAATCATTTCCAAGATGTGGAATTACAGATGTAGAATTATTTCTAATGGAGATGGCAAAAAAAGGTGAACTTAGTGATCTTGTTTAACATATTGGTTTAAAATTCATACATTAGCTTACAAAAGGTTAACTTATTTCGTTTGAAATAATCAATATGTCAACAACTGAGTCTATGGTACAAGATCTAATTAACACATTTGAAAAAGATAAATTGCAAGTTATTCAAGCTAATTACTCTGGATTTGAGAATCCTACAGATGTAAAAGGAGTGCAACCTGATGTGATTTGGCGGAATCCTCACAAGGAATTATATCATATTGGGATTGTTGCTGATTCTCAATCATTATCTTCAGATTTAACAAAGCAAAAAATTTCGAAATCATCTAAATTGACGATGGGAAAAGGTTCTTCTGAAGGAGAACGTTTGCCCTTTGTTATAGGCGTTCCTCCTGAAGCAAGTAATGTAGTAGACAAAACCCTTTCAGAAAATAACCTCTCGTCTCAAGGAAACACTCAAAAAATTATACTTTGATCATGTCTTCTATCATTTATAGAGAGCCTGTAGTTAGTGATGCCCACAAGATTTGGGAGTTGGTAAAAAACAACAAACCTCTTGATGAGAATTCAAAATATTTGTACGTCTTATTATGCCACCAATTCTCAAAAACATGTCGTGTAGCTGAGCATGATTCCAAAGTTATTGGATTTCTTTCAGGTTTTATCTCTCCCAAAAACCCTGATACTTTGTTTGTATGGCAGGCAGCAGTTGATGATTCTTTTAGGAATAAAGGCATTGCAAAGGAGTTGGTCTTTCAAACTATCTGCAACACTGATTCTGATGTAAAATTCATAGACGCAACTGTAACTCCATCAAACAATGCATCTTTGAAATTCCTGCAAAATTTTGCAAATCAAGTTGGTGGAAAACTAACCAAAAATCCTTTGTTTTCAACTGATGTTCTGGGTGAGGGTCATGAGCCTGAAGAACTTGTGAGGATTGGGCCTATCCAAAAAAATCTTCCAGAGGTGACAAATTGAATAAAATCAATTCTTTAGAATCTAAAGTTAGATCTTACTGTCGTGCATATCCTGTAATGTTTGCCAAAGCCAAAAAATCCCATTTGATTGACAAGAATGGAAAAAAGTATTTGGATTTTCTTTGTGGTGCTGGCTCGTTAAACTATGGTCACAATAATCCTAATTTAAAAAACAAAGTAATTGACTATCTTAATCAAGATGGAATTATACACAGTTTAGATCTTGCTACAGAATCAAAAGAGGAGTTTTTAGATTCCTTTTCAAAAAACATTTTGTCCCCTAGAAATCTTGATTACAAAATCCAATTCACAGGGCCTACAGGAACAAATGCTGTAGAAGCTGCATTAAAGATTGCACGTAAAGTTACTGGCAGAACAAAAATCATATCTTTTACAAATGGATTTCATGGAGTAACTCTTGGCTCTGTGGCTGCTACTGGAAACAAACACCATCGAGGAGGTGCAGGCATTTCGCTCAATGATGTTATGTTCATGCCTTTTGATGAGTACATGGGAAAGAAAGTAGATACCATAGACTATCTTAGACGATTACTTGAAGACAATAGCAGCGGAATTGATCTTCCAGCAGCTGTTATTCTGGAAACTGTGCAAGGTGAAGGAGGAATTAATATGGCAAGTTCCAAATGGCTTCAATCATTACAAGAACTTTGTCATGAGTTTGGAATTTTGATTATTGTTGATGATATTCAAGTTGGATGTGGTAGAACGGGAACGTTTTTCAGCTTTGAAGGAATGGGAATCACTCCTGACTTGGTTGTACTCTCAAAATCTTTGAGTGGTTTTGGTTTGCCTTTTTCGCTGTTATTGTTAAAACCTAAACTAGATCAATGGAAACCTGGTGAGCACAATGGCACATTTAGAGGAAACAACTTGGCTTTTGTTACTGCTAAAACTGCAATTGAGCAGTATTGGACTACAGATGAACTAGAAAAACAAATTGTTTTGAATTCTAAAATCCTCCAAACCCGTCTAGAAGAAATATCTGTAGAATTCCCTTCTTCAAATATTCAAGTACGTGGAAAGGGAATGATATATGGAATTGATTGTATTCTAGGTGACCTTGCTAGTGAAATTAGGCAAAAGTGTTTTGAAAACGGATTAATTCTTGAAACATGCGGTGCCGATGACCAGGTAGTAAAATTACTTCCTCCGTTGAATATTTCTGAAGATGACTTGATGATGGGTTTGGATATTTTAGAAACAAGTATTAAACAAGTAATGTCTGAATCTGATTTTGAAAAGATTCTTGAAGAAGGAGTGGTTCAAAAATGATTGTACGTAATATTAATTCATTATATGGAACAGAAAGAGAAGTTAATTCTGATAATTGGTCTAGCACAAGATTACTGTTAAAAGATGATGGAATGGGATTCTCGTTTCATCAAACAATTGTTCATTCAGGAACTGAAACTAAGATTTGGTACAAAAATCACCTTGAGGCAGTTTATTGTGTTGAAGGTTCAGGTGAAATTGAAGAAGAAGATGGAACAAAACATAACATTTCTCCTGGAACAATCTATGCCTTAGACAAACATGATAAGCATACTCTGAGAGCATTTTCAGAATTGAAGATGATATGTGTTTTCAATCCACCTCTCTTGGGCCCTGAAACACATGATTCTCAAGGCGTATATCCATTATTAACGGAGCATGAGCATGTCTCAGAATAATACTGAAATGGATTCTTATCCAACTCGTCTAAATTCAGAATCTAAAATAATTCCTAGAACTGATCCTGTTATCTATCCTAACTCATTTTCATCATTAAGTGAAGAACAAGAACAGTTCTTTGAAACCAATGGTTATTTGATTTTTGAAAATATCTTTACTGTTGATGAGATTTCTGCTTTGTTTGAAGAACTAAAGTCCTTGTCTGAAGATTCTTCAAAAAAGGATCTACCTCAATTTATTTTAGAAGAATCAAACAAAGAGGTACGTTCAATTTTTGAAATTCATAAGTTAAGTGAAATTTACAGTAAACTTTGTAGAGACAAGAGAATTGTGAACACTGCCCAACACCTCTTGGGAAGCAAAGTCTACATTCATCAATCTAGGGTAAATCTAAAACCTGGATTTGATGGAAAAGAATTCTACTGGCATTCTGATTTTGAGACATGGCATTCTGAAGACGGGATGCCAAACATGAGAGCTGTTTCTTGCTCTATTAGCCTGACTAAGAATTATGAATTTAATGGGCCTTTAATGGTAATTCCTGGATCTCACAAGGATTTTGTATCTTGTTCGGGTAAAACACCTGAAAATCACTACAAACAATCTCTAAAAAGACAGGAGATTGGAACTCCTGACAAAGCAATATTGGAGAAAATGGTTAAGAAAGGAGGAATTGTTTCTGCTAAAGGTGATGCAGGCTCTGCAATATTTTTTGACTGCAATATTATGCATGGCTCTAATGGAAATATCACTCCCTACCCACGAAGCAACGCATTTTTTGTATTCAACAGCGTAGATAATTCATTAACAGATCCATTTTGTGGATTGTCTCCTAGACCTGACTATATTGGATCCAGAGATTTTACTCCACTTGAACCAATAGACACATTTTTGAAATAATTTCTCATGATTTACACATTAATTGGAAAAATATGTAATGAATTGAAACAATTTTAAAATCATGGAGAAATAACCCCATTATATCAAAATTTTTCCAAAATCTTGTATGATTTGTAATTCTATTAAAAGAGTAGTTTTTTATGTTTTTGAATTTTAGTGTTATCTGCAATGGATTTTGAAGAAACATCTGCAGAGTTTTTAGAGCTTGCAAGTGAAGTTAGATTAAAAATTTTGTTTGATATGTTGGAGAAACCCTCTCGCCTTACAACACTATCAAAAAAATTCGATGCTTCTCCACAAGAAATTCATAGAAATTTAGAGCGAATGTTGAATTCCAATCTGATTATAAAACAAGGAAATAATTTTTACTCTTTAACAACATATGGTAAAGCCGTTTGTACGCAGATACACTCTTTTTCCTTTCTGTCTCAAAACAAAGATTATTTTAAAACACATAATTTTGAAACACTTCCCTCAAAATTTCTTAGACGAATTGGTGATCTGAATAATTCTCAAGAAATTACTGGCGTGTCAAAGGTATTGGAGACTTGGAAAAAAATCTACAAAACTGCAGATAATCATATTTTCAATGTTTTGTATGAGACTCCATTAGAATTAATGGATTTGGTGGTTAAACGTGTGAAGCAGGGGATAAAATACCATCACATTATCTCTGAGAATGCATCTATTCCAAAAGGCAGGCGCAATCTTCTTGAAAAATCAGGATTTAATGATATTTTAAATTCTGAGAAAATTCAACGCAGGATGCTAAAACACGTGAATATTTCTATTGTCTTAAATGAGCATTCTGCAGGGATTATGTTCCCAGACTCTTCTGGTAATCCTGATCTTCGTAGTATGTTCTATAGCACTAATAAATATTTTAGAGAATGGTGTCTTGATTATTTTAAATATTGTTGGAATGTCTCTGACCCATTCAAGGAATTTAAATTAAAAGAATAATCTGAAAATTCATCTTAAAGCTTACAAGAAACTATATACTAAAAAACCTAAAATTACTTGTGGAAAATTTTTTCGACCCTGAAAAATCATATTTGTCTTGTGAGAAAAACATCAAAAAACATCTCATGTCTCTTTCAGACTCACAAATAAAAAACATATTTAATAATTTAGAATACACTCCATTTCTCACTCTGCTAATTAAAGAATATAAAAAAAGATTCAAAAAATCTATTTGATGAGGTGTCATAATGAATAAAAATCAAATTTATCGAAATTACAAATCACAGGAACTCTTTGATACTTGTAAGTTAGAGGGAAAATGGAAACGTAAGGATAACTCTATCCCAAAATACTATATCTCTTTAGAGGATGGTGTATCAATATCACTTTCAATTATTGGAACCACTTATTCGGAATCTTTTGTGTTTAAGAAAAATTCTCAGATTGTTGTAAAAGACAGCATTGTTGAATTTTCTGAAGAGGAACTGTTGAGATAGTTTATGACTGAATTATTTTATGGATTAATCTCTCTAGTAGTAACTGTGTTTTTGTACATTATTGCTAGACAAGTCATCAACAAAAAACTACAAGATCTTCAAGGCTCTGACAAGCTTTTAGGGATGATTTTGATCTTTATCACCTTGGGCGAGTTGTTTTACTTGGGTACGTTTTTTGGACTGTTTGATATTGCCTTGGAGATGATAACATCTATTGGTGCTGCTGCAGTAGTGATCGGAATAGCCTTGCAAAATCAATTAAAAAATGCCATTTCTGGAATCAGTATTTTTCTTAGCCCTCAGATTAATGTTGGTGACCAAATAGAGTTTGATTATGTTAGATGTAGGATTACTGGATTACATTTGACAAAAATTACTGGTATCACTGAAGACGGACTCAGAATAATAATCCCTAACCACAAGTTTAGTGAAGAAATGGTGCAAATCTTTCCTAAAACTGGAAAAAAATGATTGTTTAATTTCAATTTTAGATTTGAAATTCAATTATCTTCTTGAAGAAATGTAATATGTTTTAAAATATATTTTTGAATCATGGCTTGTAATTTGCCTGAATATTGGTTTGGTAAACCTTTAAAAATTGTTAAAATACATTTGGACATGGGAATAATTTGAAAGATAACAATAGTTGGAAAACAAAATGAATTATTTGTCAAAATTAGAGGCCCAAGATTTTTCAAAGTAAGTTTACCAGAAGAATTAGTTATTGATAAACCAAAAGAACCAAAGATAGAATCTCCCTCAGAAGAAAAATCAGGGGAGGTTATGGATACACCGTTACAAAGTGAAGATGAGCCAAAGAAATCTAAATTCTCATTAAAAAGAAAGAAAAAAGAACCAAAAACTTCAAGCATCAATACCGAACTACATTGGTTTTGGGATAAAGTAGAATTTAGACGACAAAGTAAGTTGGCAATTGCCATAGGAATTCTTGCAATTATATCTTCATTTTTTATTTTAATTTCTTTGATTTCAACAGGTGGAGGTATGAGTTCAATGGCAAAACAATCATTGGTAATTGGTGGATTCATACAATTCATTCTAAGTGCATTGATAGGGATTGTACTTATTTCGTTAGGTGCAAGACAAGTTCCAAAATATCCTAGTCTTGCAAATGCAATTCAAGATTATGTTAATGAAAAAATAAAAGAATCTAAAGAATAGTTTGATCTGGAAAAAATGGGGGAAAGTTAGGAATCAAAATCCCCATTACTGGATAAATCCAAAATTAATACACGTTTTTCTCTATGAATAGAAATAATTCCATAAATCAATCTCCAATTCTCTGGTAAACTTACTTTGAAATATGCGTTGTAATCATGTTTTCTAATGTAATATTTTGGTACTTTGGTTCGTTGAAGGTGAACACCAACTTTTTTGTCTTTTTTTAGATCTTTGATTGCCTTTTGTACAGTCATTTAGCCTAATTTAGGCACAATAATATATAATATTTTGCACATATGCGACTCGTATTTATGCGAAATACTAACTAATTCGTTTTATCCATTCTTGGAAAAAAGCATCAGAAATGACATAATCGCTACTATCTTTTTCAATGAGTCCTTTTTTCTCAAGATATTCAACTGCTCTTGCCACAGTAGATGATGCACCCAGACGATATTTTTCTCTAAAATCAGTTGAAAAAATATTTTTCTCATCAGATATTGCCATGGCATGTAGTAATGCTCGTTGTTTTCCCTTAGTTGAATCCCACATGGAAGTATATGCATAGTTTTGATTTTTCAAAACCTGTTCTTTTGCTTGTTCAATGTCACTTTCTTCTACATTTTTCTTTTCTTGTGATATACATTGATTCCATATCTCATGACAAAGTTGTTGCGTATAGTATGGATGGCATTGAGTTAATGCTAGAATTTGCGATATTACCTCCTTTGATGCATTAATCCCATCTGCTTTGAATCGCTCTTTTATGAATTGAGAAAATTCATCTTCAGAGAGTCTACTAAGATTAAATGGTTTTCCAGCACGATAAAGAGGTCTATTTTTATCATTAAACATTTGGTTTAGTAAATGTCTCTGACTTCCCATAAAGACATATGAGACATTTTTGTGTTGTTGCAATTTTGATCTTATGTTAGTTTCTATTTCCTGTCCATCGAGTTTTGTGATTTCTTGAAATTCATCAAATACTACTACAAGTTTCTTTTTCATTTTTTTAGCAACTCTTTCAGGTAGGTCATAAAGTTTGGTTAGATTAGCATCAATGTCTTCTTTTCCTTTTGAGAGTTCTAATTCAATTCCAACATCAACTTCTTCAGGTCTTACGGTGAGTTTTATTGGTGGAATCAACTCTTTAATTATCTGAACTATATCATCTAATTTTCCAGATTTTGCCTGTGCAATTGAACTTGCCAAAATATTTGCAAATTTTTCCTTTGTAACTGCAGGATAAAGATCTACGTAAACACAAACGATGTCTTGTTTTCTCAACTCATCCATTACCTTAAACATCAAAGAGGTTTTGCCGTATCGTCTAGGAGAAAATATGATAAGACTGGTTTTTCCTGCTAAATCACGAGTCAATTCATTTATCTCATTTTCTCTGCCAGCAAAGTTTTCATCACTAACTACAGTACCAAATACAAAGGGATTTGTCTTCATCTAGTCTAATTTAGGCACAATGATATATAATATTTCGCATTTATGCAAGTCGTAAATGTGCGAAATATTGTAATATATCAGGTATTTTAAGAATCATCATTACAAAATAATCCCATATACTCATCAGTTAGGATTTATTTCAAAACAGTATTTACTTGAGCATATTGATAAAATTCAAAAACAAATTGATGATTTTTAATTTGAATATTATCACATCGCGTTCTTCCCCTTCGGCATTTGTTTGCCTTTTTGTTTCATGTGAATCATACTCTACTTGAAATCTAAAGAACAATCTATTTTGTTCTGGTTTGTCAAAGTACAACATAGTGTACCCGTTGTATTGTGTTTCATAGATACTTTTGTTGTTTCTTATCATTTCTTGATCTCCTCCTCTTTCTTCAACATGATACACAAATCCTGATTTTCCGCTTGTTTCATTTTCATATCCTCCTTGTTTTTCTGAAAAAAAAGAATTTATCAAAACAATCATTTTGTTTTTGTTACTTGGGCGAATCCCTCCACTGTTTCTTACACCAAATTGTTTTTGAATTTCTTTTTCTGTAAACTCTTCTCCTTTTTGAGGAATAATTCCCCATTAAATGAGTATGATACAATGGTGAGATCAAAACACATCCCATAAAAAATGGGACATTCTAAATTAGGATTTTAAATGATTGAACATCATGCTAGCTAACACCATTCCAAAAAGTAGTATGCTTGCAACATATGCAAATTTGTATTTTTTGTAAATTAGATATCCTAAAAAGATTCCAAATACTCCAATTACAAAATGTATTGTAATTGCTACTTCACCACTAAATTTTACACCATAAAACCAAGTTTCAGCATTAATTATAATTGGAATGATCCAAAGACCATAAAACAACCAATGTAAAACAGATATTGTTTTTCGAATAAAAGAAAAAAGAACTAGATAGTCCATGTAGTCATAGACATTCCTGAATTTTCATTTGTTGTATCCATAGCATGATTCCATACATTACTGATATAGACTGGGGAGCCACTAGAATATGATCTTACCTTGTTTCCATGTTGACCATAGAATTCTGCAAAGGTCTTGTCATTATCCCAGATATCAAGAGTATACCAAATGTGAAGTTAATGGGGTTAGTATTACTTTGACATACATTTCTCACAGCAAGTCATTCCAGTTTCCTCATTAATTGTAACTGGTACACCTGAGGAGTAACAAGTACGACACATTCCTCTACGCATAATTTTACTGATAACATAACGTGATAAATTATTCCTCATTGAATCATTGTGATATAATGGTGAGATCAGAATCATTAATGGAAGGAAATACTATCGACCAGAAATCAGATCCCAAACAAATGAAATAATCTCTTTAATCATATGGAGTAATACAAAATAATCTAGTTAATACCACAACTGAAATGTTGTCAACCTTGATCGAATCAAAAGTTGATTCGCGTGCTTAATTCTAAATTTTTACATAATTACCAATGTTAGAAAAGTGTCCTGCGTGTAATGGTATGGCAAATCTAATCTTGACACAAGTAAGCATTACAAATCAAAGTCCTATTATGATTTCAATTTGTAAAAAATGTAAAAGTGAACTGTAAATAGGGGAGAGATTAAAATTACAATTACACCATACAACAACAGTGTTACAAAAAGCAGAAAACTTTGCTAAACTAAAGCACCAAGGACAATTAAGAGCAGACAAAAAGACACCGTATCATTCTCATTTGAAACAAGTAGTAGAACAATTAAAAAAAATGGGGGTTGTTGATAATGACATACTATGTGCAGGTTGGCTACACGATACCATAGAAGATACTAGTGTAGATTACGATGAAATTATGAAAGAATTTAATGAAAATATTGCAGATTATGTAGCATCAGTCACCAAAGATACCCGACTAGTCAAAGTACAACAAGAAAGACAATATGTCACACAATTAGGAACAGCACCTTGGCAAAGTAAAGTGGTAAAGTTGGCAGATATCATTGCCAATTTTAAGGATCTTCCAAATGGGTATGAAGATAAATCAATTCAAGATGCCAAGGTAAAAGGAAAGATTCCATACATTATGGCAATAAAATCAGAACTAGTTACCAGACCTGAAACACCTCATATAGAATCAGCATTGAAAACACTCAATGAATTGTTAGAAAAACACAATCAAGATACAATGCTATTCTAAAAAAAGACAAAGAATTAAGGATAATTGAAAATAATTGTTTAGGTTTTTTTCTTATCTTAGAATTATACTATAATGGAATTATGATCTTTATTACCTGCAAGCAAGTTTTTACAAACAGTACAACATGACATATTTTTGTATAAATTGCCACTAGTTCTGATATTAACCCGCCTAGATTTTTTATAATGACCTGTCTCTTTTAATCTTAATTTTTATTTCCTCAATACTGTGTAACTCTTGCAAATGAATTAAGATAATTTTTTTTAACAATTCTAGGTAAATGAATATTATTATGGTGATCAAATGAGAATGAGGTTGCTTTAATTAATGAAAAATATGTCCATAGAAGAACTTGAAAAGTTTTTGAAACTGTGTATGAATACAGCTGATAAATCAAAATCACAATTATATGCAACAAAAAAACAACTAGATTCACTAAATCCTGATAATCCCATATATGCACAATTAGTTAGAAAATCAGAAAGAGCTGAAATCAGATTGGATAAAATCCTTGGAGTAATTGATGGTCTTAACAGAATAACAGAAAATATGAAAGAAAGATCAATTACAATGAAAGATTTCTCACCTGAAGAAAAAGAAAACATTAGAAAAAATTTACAATTATTTCGAGATCTTGTGGTTGAACTTCAACAGGATTAATTACAAAGTAATTTTATTAAAAATCATTCAACAGTTAATAAAAATACGTGATATACGGCAACTTTAATACCATTTTGTAATGATTATTTGAGCATATTTTGAAATTTGTTATATTCAGATCTTGTTTTTACAAATTGATCTGTCATTAATTTTGGTAAAGAAAAAAGATTTTCTAATTTTTCATTAATTATGAAGATAGATTCTTGGAGTATTATAGCATCAATAAGATCATCATTTGGGTATACTGTATATTCAAAATAATCATCATTAGTTTGGATTTTTAATTTAAATCCAATTAATAGACCAAATTCTTCATCCTTATTGAGGAATCCAATTAAACTTGCTCTAATAGAAGTATTTCCAGATAATGAATCATATCGAAATTTATTTTTTGGTTCTGCATCAATAATACATGCAACCGGCATTTCATTAATGTGCAAAGTAGTGGATTTGTGAGTAGGGATAAAATCCTCAGAATTAGGCATTTTATCTAACGGCATTATTTGTCTCCTAAATCAAGTCACCAATTAAAGCAATTCCTACTAAAATTGCAGTAGCCCCAATTGCAATTTCTATAAATTTTGACATTAATGATTTCTAAAGTATTGAATTGTATAAAGTTCTGGTTTTTAAAGTGGGATTTTTTAAAATATTGTTAATTTACGCCTTTTCTACGTTTCATTTTTTCTTGAGGCAATTTTGCAGTATCTTTCTCAAAATCTTCAACTTCTTTTTCCAATGTTTTTCGTTCTAATTCACTTAATTCTCTAATAATATTATCATCTTTATCACAGAAATTTCCACATTTTTCACAAAGCCAAAACGAAATATTTTCTGTTTTTTGAAAAACAGGCACACGTCTTTCATTACATTGTTTACAGAAGAGTGTCATGATTTTATGTTATTTTGCCTCTATTTGTAGTCATGATTTTCATGGAAAAGGTCATTTTTTGATTTTTTGTTGTCTTTTTCATTAAAAATCAAATCAGAGTCACCTTCGCTATTTTTCCGTTTTTCATCATCCATTTTTTCTTTGATCATCTTTTTTCGATATTTATCTTCAAAAGTCATTTTGATTTTGAATCCAATTGACCTTTAATGAATGCAAGATCATATGTTCTTACTAGAACTTCTTCACCGTCTTCAGGGTGTGTTTGTAGATGTTTTGCCATATTTTTGATTATTTCTTCTTTAGATGGAATTTCTTGATGGGTCATTTCTTAACATCATTTAATTAATTTATTATATTTTGATATTATCAAAATAGGAGAATTAAATTTAGAGTTTTGACTAGTCGTTTCGATATTGAAAATTAAAGAGGAAATTGAATATAGTTCATTAGAGGTAATTTTTGAAACTAGTTGTAAATGAAATTTTGTTCTAATTGTGATACAAAACTTTCACAAAATTTAGCAGATGTGGGAGCACCTGGAATTTGTCCAAAATGCAATCCTGAATTAATTATACCAAAAAAGCCAACATATGGATATAATTATTCAGGCAGAACAAAACAATGTTCCAAAGGGTGCGGTTCAGAAATCTATTGGGATGAAGAGTTCAAGTCAGATAGTGGAAAATGGATTCCAATTGATTCAAGAACAGATGAACCACACAAATGTGATGGCATTACAGAATCAAATCATCAATATTATCCAGATGAAATTAAAAAGATTGAAAAAATAATTCCAACAGAATCTAAAATAAAAATTTCAAAAGATATTTTGTTTGATATAAATAAAATTCCAAAGTCATTAATTGAAAATGACCCTATAATTGAGAAAATTGTTGAAGGTCATACAAATGAAACATTAGGAATCATTCATTATGAAAGAAGAGTTGCACCCGAACCTGAAAAAATTCCAATTGATGAACTAAATGTAGAATTATCTAAAGAGATAGTTTCAGGATTGAAAAAATATGGATTTTCAGGCTTGCTTCCATTCCAAAAAGAATCAGTAGAATCAATTCTTAAAGGAGAAAACACCATAATTTCAGCCCCCACAGGGTCAGGCAAAACTGAAGCATTTACCATTCCAATTTTAGAAAAAATTTTGAAAGAGGGGATTCCAGGAGTATTTACATTATTTGTATATCCACTAAATGCATTAATTGATGATCAAATATCTAAAGTTTCAAAACTTATTGAAAAATGTGGACTAGAAGAAAAAATTTCCGCTTATTCAATTCATGGAGGACAAAGTACAGAATACAAAAATGCAATAATGGAAGAAACGAAAAAGAAGGCAATCATTATTGCTACAAATTTTGATTTTATCAATTATCATTTAATTTTACAGGATAAAAAGTGGAGAACGTTATTCAAAAATGCAAAAATCATAGTTATGGATGAGGCTCATTCATACACAAGTTTTCATGGATCAAATGTGTATCATGTTCTTAAAAGAATGCAAAAATATATGAAAAATATTCAATTTGTTGGATCTTCTGCAACATTAGATAATTCAAAAGAGTTTTTTTCAAATATGTTTGATGTACATGAAAATTCATTTAATTATGTAAAAAGTGAATTTAGAAGAAAACAAAATATGCACATGTTCTTTATTATGCCACGGAAATTTGGTCAAAGGACTACAATGGAATTATTGTCATCAATTTGTTACAAAAACCATACAACACAATTGATTTTCAGTAATTCTCATAATGATGCAGAATTTATTGCATCAAACATAGAAGAGTCAAACAAAGGTATTAGAATTCAGATACATAGGGGAGGACTAGATCAAAGAGTTCGAAAAATGTACGAGTCTCAAATGAAAGCAGGGGAAATAGATGTTCTTTCATGTACACCCACATTAGAATTAGGTGTAGACATAGGACATGTGGATGTAGTTATTTCAGCATTTAAAAATGAATATGATTCATTTATTCAACGGATTGGACGAGCAGGACGAAAAGGTCAAAAATCTTTTTCAATATGTGTTTTAGATCCTGAAGATGCGACATGTCACTATTTTGCACGTCATATTAACGAATATCTTACACAAAATCACGTTATTCCGATAAATAAAGAGAATTCAATTATTTCAGATAAACATATTGAATCAATAAAAATTGAAGAAAAATCAATTCATGAATATGACAAATCCCAATTTTTTGATTTTGCAAATAATGTAAATTTACGGGGCTCATCAGGAGAAATAGAGATTTTTTACGATTCAAAGAAGATAGGAACACGTAGTGTTCCAGTAGGATATTATCAATTGCATCATAAAGCAATTTATCATTTTAACAAAACAAATTATGAAGTAGAATCTTTAACTAAAACAAAAAACGGAATTAGAGCAGATTTAAAAAAATCGACAGAGAAAGGAAAAAGAACAATACCAGTTGTAAAAACCAATATGATCAGAACATCAAAAAAAAATGAAATAAAAAAAGAAATAATTTTTAAAAACAAAAAAATTCTTTTGAGATATGGAGTTATAGAATTAGATAGAACAATTACAGGTTATCTTAAAGGGAATTATAATGAAACTGTAGATAAATTTGAAACACATAACGGTAATTCAATTGCATCATGGGAAAACTTTCATTGGAAATCAAGGCATTCATCAATTGGTATAGAATTACCTATAGAAGATACACCCAAACAAATATCAGATTCAAAAAATACAACAATGCAAGATTCAAAAATTCACACGATTGCACATGTCTTAGTTAATGCAAGTAAAATTTTAACAAAATCTGAATCAAATGACATTGACACATACTATGAAAATGGAGTGATCTATCTATATGATAACTCATCAGATGGATACAATGGATGTAGTAAAATTATTTATGAAAAAATTAAAGAGATACTAGACACATGTAATACTCTCATAAATGATTGTGATTGTTCCAAAGGGAAAAAGAATGATTGGGAAGGATGTCCAAAATGTACATTTACAACAAATTACTGCCAAACAAAAAATCGTCAATTATCAAAAAACAAAGCAAAAGAGTTTTTTTCAGGGTTCAAATAGGCACAAAATAATTAAGAATCGATTTTATTGTTATAATCATCAACTTTTCGGTTATACTCATCAATCTCTGCGTTTTCACAATCAATCGAGTCTTCAAATAATTCGGGATTTTCTTGTTGTGCTTTTTTCATTAATTTTTTAAAAGTTTCTGGATCTTCTTTTTGTAAATCTAAAAGAATTTTCCCAATTGACTCATCAATGTTACTCATATCACAAGAATATACAATGTAACATATCTTTGTTATCTAAATTAAAACGAGAGTACATGGAAAACACGTTTTCCACAAGACGCTACCATAACATGATGTGTTTTCCAACCAATCACTCTACGACGCAGACATGACGGTTTCTCGTTAATTCTATTACGTGAATATACTATTTAACAATGATCAAAATTTTCAAACAATTGAACATTACAAAAAATATTCTTCATTGACGATTACAACTGCATTTTACATGAACCACTTTAAATTCACCATTAGTCTTAATGTTATGCGAAATTGGTCTATGACAATATTGACAATTTACAAATCCATGATACTCTTCAACTGGAACCATTTTGTATTTCCAAGATTTTGTAGAATCATCCCAATACACAGAATTAATCTCAGTTGGATCAACCATGTTCAAGTAATTTTATTTAGAGATGTTATTTGTTTTTTCAGAAAGTTGAGGCAAAAATACAGATATGTAACTTTGAAGAATTTTTTGATTTAAATCACTAAGAATATCTGCACTATCATTCCATACTTTTGCATTATTTTTTCCAGATTCTATTGATTTTATCATGATTTTATGATATAATGATCTGTATCGAATTATCTCATCGTGGATATTCTCTATTAATTTTTTATTAGATTCAGAAAATGTAAAGCCAAATTGCGAAGATGATTTTACACATGATGAAATATTTGTAGTTACGATATTTTTCCATGTTTTGTAATATTCATTTTGGAAATCAAATAGAGATTGTTGGAAATGAGGCACATATTGTTCAATTTCTGAGAAATATTTTTGTGCAATTTCATTCATGATTTCCAAATCATTATTTGAAGAATTTTGAGACATTATCAAATTATAGAAACTCTAGAATTTAAAGAAAGAGCGTATCAGGGTTCAAAATTTTTCATGTCTAGGCATTTTGAATCAAATTCATTGAGGTATTTTTTTCCCCCAATCTGAGGATCTTTGATATACAATTCACATGTTTGCGGATCAATTAAGGTACTAGCATTTTGTTCATTTGACATATACTGTAAAATCAATATCCCTACAAGAACAAATATCAAAATCAAAGGTAGTCTTTTCTGATAAATATTCATAAAAGATGCTAGTAATTTTTGAACTTAAGCTTATTGATTGCCCTAAATTTTTGAAAGGATTTTTTTCTTTTTTTCTTGGAATTCAGATGCAGTAATAATTCCAGATTTCTTTAGATTCCCCAGTTTTTCTAATAAATCAAGTTGTTCAGATTTTGTTGTAAGAAATTTACTGGTGGCAGTATTTTTTAGTGATTGTTTTTGATTTTTAATTTTTGATTTAAGCCGCGTACTTTTATTTACAATTTTTTGACTTATTTCATATCCTTTTTTCTTTGCATGTTCAATAATTTCATCAGATTTTTCCCTAGTAATATCATCTACTAATTTTTGATTTTTTGCCATAGTTCCTAATTCACGAGTTTTCTTTTTTGCAAGATTTGCATGATATTTCAAATCTTTTACTAGTTCATTTTTTGATTTTTGTTTAAAGCGTCTAGTATATTCTTCAATAAGTAATACAGGAAATGGAGTGTATTCAACATCTAGATAATATTTGATTATAGTGTCATCAGGTAACGTTTTAAGATATTCCTTGATAGATTTTTCTGATTTTAGATTCATATCAAGTATTCAAACTCTGCTCTTAAAAAGATTCAAGATTTTTCACCACAAATTCCCTACTTTTTTAAGAACAGTTTTCACATCTTCAGACATAGTATTCAAAGTATACAAATCATAATTTGCACCATCAAAAATGATTGAATCCATTATGGCACCATCAAAATTTGTGTGTCTAAGATTTGCTCCACTGAGATTTGCATTAGTTAAATCTGCAGTTCTCAAATCAGAATAAAATAGATCAGCAGACATTAGATTTGAATCATGTAAAATTGCACCATATAATTCAGCATCCCATAATTTTGCATTTGAAAGATTAACCTGTCTCATATCAGAACCTCTCATTTTAACATAAAATAGAATTGTATCACTCAAATCAGCTGCACTCAAATCACAACAACTCAAATCAGCATGATGAATATCTCTTTTTTTTAGACTAACACCAGACAGATTTGAATCAGATAAATCCCTGCCAATCAAATCTTCATATTCGAAATTGACTTTTGTTAGATTTCTTTTTCGAAATACATCAGTAGGCTTCATTGGATTAGATAATTTTCTCCAGTATCTAATTTGTACTATTAACAACATTAAGTTTAGAGATTTTTGAAATAAGGACAAAATTAGGAATTAAAATTGTAATAATCATATCTGTTGTAATAATTGTTCATAATTTTGGAAACATGTTATTTTAGAGAATATTTCGTTGTCCATATGCCTTAAAAGTGGTATTTGCACTATTCAACAGAGTGTAGATTTGAGGGTATTGTGAATTATCCAATAAATCGTTTTTAATTAATTGTAAATGGTGTCTATTTTGTCGAATCTGTCTCATAATTTTTGATTTAGACGTCTTAAAAAATTTCAAATCACTTAGATCAGCTGAAATATCACATAATTTAATCAGTTTTGCATCAAATGATGAATCTTTCAATTGTTTTACAAATTCTTTGTTTCTCTGTTTTCTAGGAATTGTCATGTCTTTAGATATTGATGAAACCAATACTGCAACAACATTGCCAAATTTTTCATAGACATCATCAAATGTGGTATCAGTATTTTCAAGAATTTTACACAGCCAACCAGCACACAAAATATCATTATCAATGACACCTAGACTCTTGAGTCTATTTACAACGTCTTCTAGGTGTTGAGTGTATGTTACACCGTTAGTTGTTTTACCTAAATGACAATTTTTTGCAAACAATTCTGCATTTTTGATCAATTCCACAAACATTACAAAGTGAATTAAGAGATTAGAATGTTGATATTTTATGAATCAATATTAAAAAGAGGAAGAGTTTAAAAAATTACTAGTAGCCTTCTTCTCCAGGGAAAAGAAGACACCAATATTTAGCACTAGTCTTTGCAGATATTTTTTGACCAATTTTACATGGACCAAATACTTTTCCTGCTGCCAGTTCTGATTGATAGTTTGGAACTCGTTGAATCTGTTTGACAATTGCAGGTGTTACAAAGAAAGAACTAACCTTTTGATTTTGGACGTCAAAGGTTTCCACTGTATCAATGACATTATAATCAGTTAATCCATCCGTTCCAATGGATTCTTTTGGAGTGTATGGAGAAGGTTTCCCTCGATTTGTTTTGAAATCTTTGATGTTAATAATTTTGCCTAGAATCTTACCAATTCCTACAGCTTTAGTGGGTTCTTGGGGTTTGTTGTAATCGCCCAAATTGATTTGAGTTTGTGTCGTTTCAGTCATTTGTGATTAGTACTAACAAATAATTTCTAAAGAATGGTTAGTTTCAAATTGTATTAAGTAATAGTCAAAATACATTCTATCATAAACAAATCAAAATTAACAGAAATCATAGATTGAGAATTTTTGAAAAAATGAAAAAATCAAGATGTTAATCTAATTTGTAATGAACATCACAGAACAAAACAGTTCCATAGGATAACGTTTTTGCAGATATGCTATGACCATCATCCAAGCCTTTTCCACAAATATTACATTCTACTTTAGATACAGTAGTTTTTCTTTCAAAAATTTGTAAATTTTGCAGAATTGTATGATTTGTTCTATGCATGAATGGTATAGCGATCAACTTGACTATAAAGGTACCGTACAATACGGTAATCAGTATACGCCTAAAAAATCAATAAAAATAGAGTTGACAAAGATAGATCAAAGATTCTCATCAATTTAAATAATAAACCTCTAAAATTTCTATCATGGGTGGACACCTTTGGAAAGACTACAGCAAAAGTAATACCATTAGATTTATCTGAAAATCAATTTCAAATTTATAATAAAATTTCTCGAAATTATTCGCATTCGTTTCTTTTTGAATCATTATCAGGTCCAGAAGTACTTGCAGAGACTTCAGTAATGGGATTTGATCCAAAAATAATTCTCAAAGGATATACAGATAAAGTAGAAATCACAGAAAACAATTCAACTAAAATCATATTTACTACAGAGCCTTTTGAGGAATTAAAAAAATTATTAGGGAAATGCGATGATCAATCTTATCGTTATCTTGGAGGGGCTGTAGGAGTAGTTAATTATGATGCAATCAAATTAGTTGAAAAAATTTCTGAATCTCATGATAACACACAACCATTAATAGAATTTGGAATATATGATGATGGGATAATTTATGATAATTTACAAAAAAAATTATTTTATTTTTATCATGATGAAAATAGATTTGATAAATTCATCATGAATGATGATTCATTTGGAGAGTTTCATTCAAGTGAAGTAATTCCAAATATGGATAAGGAAAAATTTTCAAAAATAGTAAACAAAGCAAAAAAATTAATTCACGATGGAGATATTTTCCAAGTTGTATTATCTAGAAAATTTGCTTTTGATGTAACAGGAGATAATCTTACACTATACAAAACATTACGAAAACTAAATCCTTCTCCATACATGTATCATTTAAAACAAGATAATAAAATAATCATCGGTGCATCTCCTGAAATGCTGGTAAGAATAACAAATGATAAAGTTGAAACATTTCCAATTGCAGGAACTAGAAAAATTACAGATGATGAAGAGAAGAATAAACAATTATCAGATGAGTTAATCAATGATGAAAAAGAATTGGCAGAACATACAATGTTAGTGGATCTTGGGAGGAATGATATTGGAAAAGTTTGCAAATATGGTACAGTGCACCCAGAATCACTAATGCAAATCAAAAGATTTAGTCATGTTCAACATATTGTTAGTCATGTAGTAGGCAATTTATCACCTGAAAATGATATGTTTGATGCATTTCAAGCAGTTTTTCCAGCAGGAACAGTTTCAGGAGCTCCAAAAGTTAGAGCAATGCAAATCATAGAGGATTTGGAAATAGAAGAGAGAGGACCATATGCAGGGGCAGTAGGGTATTTTTCATATAATGGCTGTTGTGATTTTGCTATTGCAATTAGAAGTATATTTATCGAAAATGAAAAAGGTTTTGTACAATCAGGAGCTGGAATTGTGTCAGATTCTATTGCAGAAAATGAATTCAAAGAAACAGAACACAAAGCAGGGGCAATGCTCCAAGCATTAAAGGAGACAAAATGAGATTTTTAATTATTGATAATTATGATTCATTTGTATACAATATTGCTCAGTATTTGGGAGAACTTGGAGTAGATTGTGATGTGATAAGAAATGACAAAATAACAATACAACAAATTAAAGAAAAAAATTATGATGCAATAATTATTTCACCAGGTCCGGGTACACCTGAAGACAAAAAGTATTTCGGAGTTTGTTCAGAAGTTATCAGTACAATGGGAGTAAAGACACCTATCTTTGGCGTATGTCTTGGACATCAAGGAATAATTGCAGCATTTGGCGGAAAGGTAACAAATGCAGGATGTGTAAGACATGGTAAAACAAGTCCAGTAGATCATACAGATGCAAAATTATTCAAAAATGTAAAAAATCCATTTAGAGCAACACGATATCATAGTTTAGTTGGAGATAAAACAATAATTCCAGAGGTGTTACAAGTGATTGCCACTGCAGGAGATGATGGAGAAATTATGGCAATTCAGCATAAAGAACATTTGATTCAAGGGGTTCAATTTCATCCAGAATCAATAATGACTGAAGATGGGAAAAAAATACTAGGAAATTTTGTATCACAAGTAAAGGAGCAAAAAAAATGATTTCAGAATTAATTTCAAAATTAGAAGAAAAGACAGACTTGAGTTATGAACAGATGAATGGAATTATGACAGATATGTTATCTGGAAAAACTACAGATATTGAGAATATGGATTTTTTGGCAAAACTTGCACAGAAAGGTGAAACTGATGACGAATTATTAGGAATGCTAGATAAGATGCAAGAGTTTTCTCTTAAAATAGACACTCAAAATTCAGGCACAGTCATCGATATGTGTGGAACAGGAGGAGATTCACTTCAAACATTCAACATATCCACAACAGCGTCATTTGTGGTTGCTGCTGCAGGTGGGATTGTTGCAAAACACGGTAATCGTTCAAGTTCGGGAGTTTCAGGAAGTGCAGATATTTTTGAGTATTTTGGATATGATTTAGGTTCAAGTCCATCCCAAATTTCAGAAATTCTACAAAAACATAACATTTGTTTTATGTTTGCACAAAAATTTCATCCTGCAATGAAATATGTATCATCTGCAAGAAAACAATTAGGAAGTAGAACCGCATTTAATCTACTAGGCCCATTATCCAATCCAGCAGGAGTAAAGAATCAATTAATCGGAGTCTTCTCAATGGAATATTTAGATAGACTTCCAGCGATTCTCAAAAGAAAAGGTGCACAAAATATTATGACGGTTCGTTCAGATGATGGAATGGATGAATTTTCAACTAGTTCAACAAACAGAGTGTGTATTTTACGAAACGACAAAGTATTGATGAATGCAATTGATCCAAAAGTATTAGGACTTCATAAATCTACATTATCAGATATTCAGATTAAAACAAAACAAGATGCAATAGAATCATTTGTAGGAGTGTTAAATAACACTGCAAATCAAGCGATGATTGAAACTACAGCATTAAATGCCGCAGGAGGATTGATTGTTGCAAATATTGCAAATAATTTTGAGCAAGGAGTGGAAATTGCACTAAAAACTATCAAAGACGGAAAAGCATTTTCATTGCTGGAAAAATTTGTTGCAGATACAGGAAACATTTCAAAATTAAAGGAGATTACAGATGGCTGAGAATATTTTAAGAAAATTAGTTAATAATTCCCAGATGGCAATCGATGATGGTGTATATGAGGTGGATTGTAATTTAGAAAAATCAAGCAAAGATTTCAAACAAATAATCAAAACAAATACTCATGCAACATTACTTACCGAAATAAAATTTGCATCACCTTCATTAGGAAAGATACGAACACAAAGTGAACCTGCAAGTATAGCAAAACAAATGATTGCAGGAGGCTCCAAAGCATTATCAGTATTAACTCAACCACATTTGTTTCATGGATCTCCAGAATATTTAATGAAAGTTAGGAGTGCAGTGGATGTACCATTGTTAATGAAAGATATCATGATTGATAAAATTCAAATCGACACTGCAAAGAAAATTGGTGCAGACTACATGTTAGTTATTCAATCCCTATTTGATCAAAAGTTTTTGTCAGATATTGATGAGTTTATTGGGTATGGCCATAAGAAAGGATTAGAGGTATTACTTGAAGTTCATACAAAAGATGAATTTACAAATGCACTAAAAACTGATGCAGATATCATTGGAATAAACAATAGAAATTTAGATACTTTAGACATTGATCTAAAAACTACTGAGACAGTTCTTCAAGGATATGATGAATCCAGAATTATTTTATCTGAAAGTGGAATTCAAACACCTGAAGATATCCAGTATCTAAAAAAATGTGGTGCAGATGCATTTCTAATAGGTTCAAGCATTATGAAAAGTGATAACATTGAAGAACAGGTAAAAAAATTGGTGAATGCATATTGAAATATCCAAAAGATGGCAAATTCGGAGAATTTGGTGGAAAATATATTCCAGAAACTTTAGTTCCTGCAATTGAAGAGCTTGAAGAGAATTATCTTAAATTTAAAAATAATAAAAAATTCAAAAAAGAATTAGATTATTATCTCAAAGTGTATGCAGGAAGACCAACACCTCTATACTATGCAAAAAATCTATCTGAAAAAATTGGCGGTGGAAAAATCTATCTCAAAAGAGAGGACTTGTTACATGGTGGTGCCCATAAAATTAACAATACATTAGGACAAGCATTACTTGCAAAAAAAATGAACAAAAAAAGAATCATTGCAGAGACAGGTGCAGGTCAACACGGGGTTGCAACTGCAATGGCATGTGCAGTTTTAGGGTTGAAAGCAGAAGTTTACATGGGATACAAAGACACCATTAGACAAAAGCTAAATGTATTTAGAATGAATATGTTAGGTTCTAAAGTTCACCCTGTAAAATCAGGTTCAAAGACACTCAAAGATGCAATTAATGAAGCGATTCGTGATTGGATTACAAATGTAGAAGATACATACTATTTGCTAGGCTCTGCAGTGGGGCCTCATCCATATCCTGTAATGGTTCGTGATTTTCAAAGTGTAATTGGAAACGAAATAAAATCTCAAATGAAAAAAATTAACAACAAGATTCCAGATTATACCATTGCATGTGTCGGAGGAGGTTCTAATGCCATTGGTACATTTTATCCTCTAGCTGATACTAATTCTGAAATAATAGGAGTAGAAGCTGCAGGGTATGGATTAAAATCAAACAAACATTCAGCAACACTGTCAGCAGGTTCCAAAGGAGTGATTCATGGAATGATGACATATCTATTACAAGACAAAGAAGGACAAGTTACAGAAACTCATAGTATATCGGCAGGATTAGATTATCCCGGGGTAGGGCCTGAGCATTCATTTTACAAAGACACAAAACGTGTCAAGTATCATTCAGCAACAGATAAAGAAGTAATTGATGCATTTCTATTACTTACTAGAACTGAAGGAATAATTCCTGCCTTGGAATCATCTCATGCAATTGCAGAAGCTGTAAAAGTTGCAAGAAAATCAAAATCGTCTGAATCAATTGTAGTTACACTATCAGGTAGAGGTGATAAGGATGTAGAAGAAGTGCAGAATTATTTGAATATACATAACAAGAAATAGAAGAATCCAATATCAAAAAAAATTGAATTAACATTAAAAATAATTAAAAAATATTACAAATTTTTTAAATTAAACAATTTCTCATTTGATAAAATAATCTATGTTTAATATAGATGAAATTTGATGTCGTGTGTGAAAGGAATTTTATTACAAGTGAGTTTATTAATTATTTTAACAGGAGTTGGATTTTCAAATTTATCTTACGGCCAGGAATCTCAAACATCTAATGGAGTAAATATTGATGGTACATGGTATTTAGGTGAAGGTCTCAAAGTAGGAAATTATTTTGAATATTCATTATGTGAAATTAATCTAAATGACTGTTCACCAATCACATTAAAAATTTGGATTCAAGGAGAAGTGCAGAATTTTAGTGAAACATTATGGGATGCACAAGTAGTGGTAATGGATAATGAAAAAATAATCAAAGGTTCAATGGGTCTTGGCAAAACAACGCCTGAACCAATAATATTTGATGATGAACTTTCAGATTATGCTATTGCATTAAGATCTTCACTAATGTGGCTATCTGCTTTTGCAACTGCAAACGAAGAGGACAGGATTCACGGACCACAAGAGTTTAGATCATCCACATGGGGAGATTTAGGTCCAGTGGGAGGAGGAACTAACGCTCATCTAAATCCAAACAGAATTGAAACAGTAGAAACTCCACTTGGAACAGTAGATACGATTGTTCTTGGATGGTATGGAAATAATGTTAATGAAATAACAATAGTAGATAATTTTCCATTTCCTATCAAGGCAATAACTCATGCAGGAATTAATGTAGAAAATGCTCCAGTTATGTATCAATTTGATTTGTTAGCATATAATGAAAATGTTAAAGATGAGCCTTTCAGGGATGTTGAAGAAACAATTCAAAAAGAAGAGTTGTTAGAATGTTCTACAAAATTTTATGATTATGAAAGTGGTCGTATTTCCACTAACACATATTCTATGATGATTCAGTACAACTATTCACCTGAATCTCCAGTTGAAGGGTGTAATATAGATTGGAAAATTAATTTCATTAGCAAGTATAATGATATGGAAATTTTAGATCAAATACATTATGATATTTGGGTAGTAGATGAAAAAGGTAACAAACTTCGTTCATATGCACAAGAAATTGGAAAAGATAATTTGTTTAATGAATTTGGTCAAGTTCATCATCTAATTCCAGTAAAAGAGAAAGCAGGAATTGTAAAATATGCAATATTTGTTCATGGTACGGGTGCAGAACAAGAAAATCCTGATGTATCCATGGCAGGGTTTGCAATAATCGATATTAACATTGAGAAAAATCCATTACTTGAGAAATTCAATAAAGAAAATAAAAAAAAGGAATCAAATAGTGTAGAAATTCCAGAATGGATAAAAAATAATGCAGGATGGTGGGCTGAAGGAATTATAGATGATGAAGCATTTGTGAATGGAATACAGTATTTAGTCAAAGAAGGAATCATACAAATTCCATCAAACACTCAAGAATCTAATTCAGAAAATAATGAAATTCCAGAATGGATAAAAAATAATGCAGGATGGTGGGCTGAAGGAATTATAGATGATGAAGCATTTGTGAATGGAATACAGTATTTAGTCAAAGAAGGAGTAATTCAGACATAACTAAGATAATGTTAGATATCATCATAAGATTAAATGTATGTATCAACCTTTACGCCTAAAATCAACAGTATTACACCACAAGATCTAAGATTCACATTATTTCATTTTGATTGTGACAGATTATGATAGAATCATTTTAGAATTAAGAGAGGAAAATAAAATGGATCATATTTTGCTGTAAAACTTGCAATGTTTTTGGATATTGTAAAAGCAATTACATAACTGAATGAAGGACCAGGTCCTACACCCTAACTTTTCATAGAGTCAGAAATTATTTTCAGTACATTATGTGAAATTTCATCAAATGGTGGGGGTTCAGTTGGTAAAAGAGGTTGTAAATCATTTTTCCAATCTTGCTCCTTTTCAGATAATCTATTTTTTAGTAAATCAATATCAAAATCATCACCATATACAGATTTTATTTTTGTTCGAACCATGTCTGGATTTATTTTTACACCTTGTCCATTAAGATACCAAATATCATGTAGATGTCGGGGGTGTTTTGTATAAGTTAATGCTCGAATTTTTTCAGCCATAATTTCTTCCAACATCATTGTTGGAACTCTAAATTCATTTGGAAAAGTATCGTAAAAATGTAAAACAGGTTTAATAGGATGTTTCATTATAACATCTCCACGTAAACTCAAATCTACTTTGATACTAGCAGGTTGGCCATTAAACATATCATATTTTACCTTAAATTTTGTACTTTCTTTTCTTTTTTCTAAATCAGATATTTCAGTAAAAGATACATCTAGACTTTTTATTTCATTTTGGATAAACTCTGCAAATTCATCAGAAACATCATTAGAACATGTAAAATCAAGATCTTCAGAGAATCTAAAATTTTCATAGTGGATTTTTTTTAACGCAGTTCCACCTTTGAAAACCATTGAATCGAGCCTAGGAAAACGCGAAATTACAGAAAGTAGGTTAGTTAATGCATAGTCTTTTTCCAGCATTCCTAATGGTGCACCATACTTACCTGCAAGTTTTTGTAATGCTTTTTCATCCATTAGTAATCCTTCCATCCCAATAATTCATGTTTAGTTCTATTGATTATCAAACCATATTCTTTAGAGGATTCAATTTTGTTTTTAGAAGTACTTGGATCTAAATAGTGATATGGATATCGTTGTAAATTATTTGCAATTAATTTTGAAACGTTATTTTCTATTTCAAGAATATTTAGAAGGTATCCCAATCTTCGTATAACTACATTAACATCTACCTTTTCTGCTAATTTTAAAACATCTTGCCAGTTGATATTTTTTCTAACACTCCACATTGCTTTTGCCACTTCAGGAATTCCACCACAATACTTGGGATACGTTAATCCGTCAACTATTGTTTTTTCTTTTGTGGAGATGTTAAATTTTGTTTTGTTAGTTTTTGCTTCAATAAATCCAAAAAATTTTTTCTCGGAAAGAGTGATGAATTGAAATTTTTGATTACCGAATTTTAAACTACTTTTCTTTTTTTGTTTTCTAGTTGCTACATAAACAGTGTATGGAATTTGCTCAGTCATATCCCAGTAATTCATTGCAGTCCAAAAACCAACATAATACTCATCAACCAGATGTGGAACTACAACCCAAGGTTCTTCAGCCCAATATCTGTCTACACCTGCTTCATCTGGAATCAACAGATACTTTCCTTTCTCGATTCTTTGTAATCTTCTTTTTCGTACTAAATTCATTAGAATGTGTGCTGCTGCAGCATCAGTCATTTGGAGTATTTCTTTAGCATCTTTTGCAGTAAATACAGAAATTCGCTTCTCAGCCAATGTAAGTAATAGTTTTGCCTCATTTGGACCTGAGCTTATATTTTGTATGACCATAATTCCCTTCTAGTCAATTATAGTGGTATTAAATATATATATTTTGTATGACCATAATTCCTTTCTAGTCAATTATAAGGATACAAAATATACAATTAGGCTCATCAAATAACAGGGGGTACCCATACTACCCCCCCTCCCCATACAGGAGGAAGTGTATTACAGATATTCATTATCAACAAGAGGAGGAGAAATACCACAGGTCACCTGTCTTTAAAAGAAGTGAACAAGTATTTTGTATAATGAAAATTATTTTGTATGTATCAACCTTTACGCCTAAAATCAACAGTATTACACCACAAGATCTAAGATCCACACCATTCATTTTTTGATTGTGACAGATTATGATAGAATCATTTTAGAATTAAGAGAGAAAAATAAAAAATCAAGAGGAGAAAACAAGCGACTCCAACTACTCATAAATGATCTAATAAAATCAAATGATGAACTAAAACAAAAATTAGCATATTATGAGAATCCTCACTCTCCACCATCTCAAAATTCATTACAATGGAGAAAACAAAAAGCAGAGAAAAGACAAAAAAATAATGGAAAATCAAACCGTGGTGGAGTCCCAGGTCACAAGGGTGCAACACAGAAATTCATCCCACAAAGAGTACAACATCACGAATTATCTACAT
>JAANXA010000038.1 GCA_018263505.1 Candidatus Nitrosopumilus sp. | reverse complement strand
TCCACTGGTTCGAATCCGGTCGGGTCCGTTTTTTCTAAAACGTCTTTGTCTTTCTCAAAAATATAGTCACTGAAATCATGTATGATGCAGTCGCAATAATTTCTGATATCAGTGAGGCTAAAAATGGCTCTATTCCAATCTCTAAAAAATAGTACAAACTAGGCCATCTGATTCCAAGATAGATAACTTCGCCTACTCCAAATGATGAAATTAGAGAAATCAACTCTTTTTTGATTAATTTTGATGACATTCCTCTGTAGCGTTCTCTATTATCTAGGTAAAATAGACTGGAGAAAGTTCCAAAGTATACAATATATCCAAAAATAATTGTTAAACTGGTGTTAATCACACTATCATATTCTGATAACATTTGAGAAAATATTGCTGAAAGAGATGCTGAAATTATAAAACAAATTAGAAAATTTCTATTGATTTGCAGCAATTGTTGATTTAATTTCATATTGTTTTTGATTCATTACAACTAATATTTTGTAATGATTAAAACAAATTATTGACGAAAAGATGTTCATGGGCAAAAGACTCGCTTAGTGTCATTTACCATGATGAAGAATGGGGAAATCCTCAACATGATGATAAAAAATTATTTGAATTTTTAATTCTTGAAGGTGCACAAGCTGGTCTTTCTTGGAGCACTATTCTAAAACGAAGAGATGGATACAAAAATATATTTTCTAATTTTGATGTTTGTGCAGTTTCAAAATATACTCAAAAACGAATTCAAAAAATACTTCAAGATGAATCTATTATTCGAAACAAATTAAAAATTAATTCAGCAATTAATAATGCAAAACAATTTCTTAAAATTCAAGATGAATTTGGTTCTTTTGATGAATACCTCTGGGGGTTTGTTGATTATATCCCAATCCAAAATAAATTCAAAAAACACTCTGATATCCCTACGTCTACTGAACTATCTGAAAAATTGAGTATTGATCTCAAAAAGCGTGGATTCACTTTTGTTGGGCCAACAATTTGCTATGCTCTTATGCAGGCAGTGGGATTAGTTAATGATCACACAACTGATTGTTTTAGACATGCACAATAATTTTATTCTGCTATTAGTTTGACATGTTATGGCAGACGGTAAATTTGCAACATCTGTAACCTGTATGGATGGTAGAATCCAACTACCTCTTGCAAAATGGATCAAAGAAAACTATTCTGTTGATTATGTTGATGCAATTACAGAACCAGGTGTTGACAAAAAAGTTGCAGATAATTCTGATCTTGAATCAATAAAACACAAAGTTGGAATTTCAATCAATGCACACAAATCTGAACTGATTGTGGTGTCTGGTCACTATGATTGTGCTGGTAATCCAGTTTCAGATGATGAACACAAATCTCAAATCAAAAAAGGCGTTGAAGTAATTTCATCTTGGAACACAGGTGCCAAAGTTATTGGTGTTTGGGTTGATGACACTTGGAATATCCATATGTTATAGAATAATGGATTCAAAACTCTCTCATTTTTCTAAAATATCTGGCCCTGGAATTTTATTTGCTTGTACTGCCATAGGTGTGTCTCATCTTGTACAATCTACTAGAGCAGGTGCGGATTATGGACTGTTAATTTTGGGATTTGTAATTGTTGTAACTTTACTAAAATATCCTTTTTTTGAATATGGTTCTCGTTATGCAAATTCTACTCAAACTAGTATAATTGATGGATACAAACAGCTTGGCAAACCTGCTTTGTGGCTTTACTTTTTGTTAACTGTAGCATCAATGTTTTTTGTAACTGGTGCAGTAGGGTTTGTAACTGCAGGATTTTTTGAAAATCTTTTTGGAATTGATTTTCTTGGTGAATGGACTGTGATAATTTTATTTGCAACATGTGTTGGGATTTTAGCAATTGGGAAATACACAGTTCTTGATAGTCTTGTAAAAATTATCGCAATTGTTCTATTGATATCTACAGTTTCTGCATTTTTACTTACATTGTATAATGGTCCTATTGATCATGTTGCCGGATTTGAACCAAAAGAACTTTGGAATGCTTCTGGAATCTTTTTTTTATTAGCTTTAATGGGTTGGATGCCTACTGCAGTTGATCTTTCTAGTTGGAATAGTTTATGGACATTGGAGAGAATGAAACAAACCAATTACAAACCAAAACTCAAAGAAACTTTGTTAGAATTTAGACTGGCATATTTGATCACTGGAATTCTTGCAATAATGTTTGTAGTATTGGGGTCTTACATGTTTTATGGTTCTGGTGATGATTTACCAAATAACAATTCTCTTTTTGCACATGAAATTGTAACTTTATACACTAACACTATTGGTGATTGGAGTTACATCATAATTGCAGCTTCTGCATTTACTGTAATGTTTGGTACAATCATTGCAGTTTTTGATGGATATTCAAGATCTCTCCAGAAGACAATTGAGTTGATTTTTAGTAAAAAAGAGGATAAAATACGTACAAAATTTCGCTCATTTTATGTGATTTTCTTGTTTGTGCTTTCTACTGGATCTTTAATTGTAATTTTTCAATTTGGGCATAATCTAAAGGAATTAGTCGATTTTGCAACTGTCTTGTCTTTTGTTATTGCCCCAATAATAGCAATTTTTAATTTCAGACTTGTTACGGGCAAATATTTAGAAAAATCATTTCAACCTTCTAAAATTTTAAGAATTTTAAGTTTTATTGGAATTATATTTTTATCTGTATTTGCCCTGTTTTTCTTGATGATTAAATTCTACCCTGTTTTCTAATTCCCTTTGAATCTTAGTAAGTTTTTTAATATGTTGAAATTCTTTAAAATCAAATCATGAAAATTTCTTCCAAGATGAAAAAATCCCTAAATGATCAAATTGCACTTGAAGGTACTGCATCTAATAGTTATCTTGCAATGGCATCTTGGTGTGAAATTACTGGATATGATGGAGCTGCAAATTATTTTTATGCACAATCAGACGAAGAACGCACTCATATGTTGAAAATTATTCATTACCTAAATGATGTGGGTGCTGCATCTATAATTCCTGAAATTAAAGCACCTTCTAATACTTTCAAGTCTCTTGAAGGAATTTTAAAAATTGCTCTAAAAAATGAACAAATAGTTACTGCGGCAATTCATAAAATGGTTGAAATCACTCAAAAAGAAAAAGATCATTCTACATATGCATTTTTGGAATGGTTTGTAAATGAACAAGTTCAAGAGGAAACAAAGTTTGAAACATTATTACAAAAGTTTGAATTAATTGGTAGAGATAAACTTGCAATAAATGAAATTGATAAAATTCTTGCAACTCAGGCTACACCTACCACTGATTCTATAGTGTGACCTCTAATTTTTTAAAAATAATTATAGTGTATCTTTTAGAGTTATCTCATGACTGTAACTGTTACTAGAAAACCTGGTGGGATTACACAATTATTCAATACTGAGACTGGTAAAATTACTTACAAATGTAAAGCAGAATCTGCTTACATGCTAATTGAAGCCTTTGGTGGAATTGTAAAATTTAATCAAAAAGGTGCATTGGCAATTGTCACAGGACATATTACTTCTCTTGAATCTTGTGATGTTCTTAAAAAAGGTCATTCTGATTACAAATCTGCTCTGAGTACAATTATTATGGCTCATAAGGAATTTGCAAAAAACATTTCAGATGTTCATCAAAAAGAAATTTCTGAACTTGAAGCCAAATTATCTGGTCTTTAATTTTTAAAAATTATTTTAACTTCTTGATTTGTCATGATTTCTGCCTATGTGTAATGCTAAAGCAATTACATTATCATGAAATTCAACTCCACAAAACTTACATCGAAATATGTATTGATTTGACAAGACTTGTCTTACTTTTTTATCTTATTAAAAAATTTCTTCCTTTTTATTTAATTTAACCATAAATCATACAATGTTCGCATTCACATGTTTTTTGTTGTTTTGATTTTTTTAAACATTTTTTATGTTGACCTGCTTGACATTGAGTACAAACATCTTCTATATTTTCAACGTTGGTGTATTTTTTTGATTGATCAAATCCGAAACCTCCATTTTGTGGTCCTACCATGATTCCCTTTATTTTCTACTGGTATTTTTACCTCACTACTTTTGTACGGTTCTTTGTAAAATTATTTTTGAACACTTTTTTGTTGTTGTAATTTTTAGTTCTTATCTTTTGTTCTTGTTTTGTGATCTTCTGGATTATCCCACATATGCATTGTTCCTCTAATCATAAATGAACCTACTATAATTGCTGCCAATCCTCCTACAATGAACAGAAAAATTTTCCCTATACTTTTGATACTTGCCAATGATTTTATTTATTCTAATTATAATTATAATTGTCTAAAATTCAATTAGATTCAATAATACGTTTAAAAATCACTTTTACATGTCTAAACCAAAACAAATTGCTGCATGGATTGGAATTATAGGTGGTGTAATTGGATTCTTTTTCTTTTCAATTGAAATTGCAGAATTTATGAGATGATTTTTAAAAATTAATTACATTGTATTGATGCCTAGTAACAATGTCGTTGATAACCTCAGAAATACAAAAATTTTTGGATCAAAACAAACTTGGATTTGTGGCCACTGTGAACTCTGATGGACACCCAAATGTTTCACCAAAAGGTACTATCATTGGTTGGGATGATGACTCATTAGCATTTGTGAATATTCGATCTCCTGACACTGTTAATAATTTAAAAAATAATCCCTATATTGAGATCAACGTAATTGATCCTCTATTGAGAAAGGGATTTTTATTTTCTGGCACCTGTACATTGTTAAATGATGGTGTATTATTTGAAAAAATATTTACTCACTATAGATCTATTGGTGTAACTAGTATGATCAATTCAATTGTTTTTGTGAAATTATCGAAAATATCTTCAGTAACTTCCCCTCTATATGATACTGGTATGTCTGAAATTCAAATGAAATCAAAATGGAAAAAACATTTTGAAGAACTATGATTGTTGTTTGATTAATAATCTGAGTTCTTCTAATTCTTTTTTAGATTTTTCATGCATTTCTCTCTCTTTTTCTAATTGTATTTGAACTGCCTCTAATTCTTTTTGTGCTGTATTTAGTTTTGATTTTAATGAACCTACTACTGCACTAGCAGCTTCAATAATTCCTGCATTGCTTTTAGATTTTTGTTCGCCTTCAATGAATTTTTTTTCTTTAGGTGTTAAAACTTCTGTATCTTGAAACTCTTCTTTTTTCTCTAATTCTGTGCTTGCATTGTATAGTCTGGAGTTTGCTTCTTCTAATTGTTTTTCTGACTCTATTTGTTGTTTTTTAATTCCGTGAAGTTCTGCCTGTTCTTTTTTTATCTCCTCGTTGATTTTTTTCTGTTGTGTTTCTAATTTTTTTATTTCTTCATTCATTTTTGAAAGATTATCATTAGTTTTGTTAAAATCCTCAACTCTTTTTTTATCTCTAATTTGTTCTGAATTTTTTATTTTTTGTAAAATTTCGGAATATTCTCTTTTAACTACATCTAATTCCATTTTTTTTTGATTAAGTTCTTTTTTAACTTCCATTAAATTATCTACTGTTCCATTATACTCTTCTTTCACTGTCTGGATTTTTTGAACTAATTCATCTACATCTTCTTGTTTTTTTTGTAATTCTTCTTGTTTAACTCTAAAGTCTTTTTGTAGTTTTTCTACTTCATTGTCTAATTCTTCTTTTAGGATGTATTCTTCACTTTTTTTAGAAATTTTATTTTCTTTTTTTCCAAACAAACCCATGTTTTCTACCTTAATTTCTAAAAAATGAACCTTTCTTTATCCACGTTTAACCCTATTTCTGACAAATTTTAGATAAAACCCTAATCCTCCTATTACCAGCCCACCTACCCATGCAATTACGCTTAGACTTTTTGGAACAATTGCTTCTTGTGGTCCAACAATTAACAATAATGCTCCTAGGATTATTAATGCAAATCCTCCACTGTTTTTACTTTTATTGTGATCACTATGAACCATGATTATGTATACTCTGAAAGAGTTTTGGCTACTTGTTTTAGTCCAATATCTGTAATAAATGGCCCAATTTTTGGACCTCTTGTTGTCCCTAAAATTATCTGGTATAGAATCTTAAAGAAATCTTTTGGTTGAATATTGTTTGATTTTGCAATTTGATAAATTGTATTTTGAATATCTTCTGGCTCTTCTTTTTCATTTAATGCTAAAACTAAAATTTTTAACGATTTTTTTATATTGTCTCCAATTTCAATTTCTATTTTTTCCCTTTCATCAAATTCATCTGAATAATTTCCTGCAATTTTTATGAGTTCTTTTATCTCTGGTTTTTCTTCTTTAATGACACCATAGTCTAAAAGTTTCTTCATCACTCTTTCAACTCTATCTTCTTTGAAAATTTTTGTTAATTCTAGTAACAGTCTGTAATTGACATGGATACTTGATTGTTTTGGAGGGTTTAGAAGATTAACATATTCATAAAGTCCTTTTGATTTTACAAGTTTTGCTTGATTATCTATTTTGATCCTGCCAAAGTAAATATCCTCTAGTTCGTTGTACTCACTCATTAATGATGGAATATCATCAAATCCTAATTCCCGTGCACCTGTAATTCTTTTGTATAGTAATAGTAAGATTGATTTTGGTGTTCCAAATTCCATCCATTTTTGTGCAGTAATGACATTCCCTAATGATTTTGAAATCTTTTTCCCTCCTTTGTCTAAAAACATTTCATATTTGACATGATGCGGATGTGGACATTGTAGTATCTCATCTGCAACCCAATCGTTAACTTTGACTGAATCCATAATGTCTTTTCCATATGCTTCAAATCTGATATCAAATGCTGTCCACCTTGCTGCAAATTCTACTTTCCATGCTAGTTTGCCTAAATCTTTTGTTATGTCCGCTTCTCCTTTATGTCCGCACCCTTTAATCATTTTTGAACCGATTTCCGTATCATGACAATTATATCTCACTTTTTTTTCATCTGCAACATATTCTGTTGATTCTGCTGTATACAGTCGATTACAATTTGCACAGACAGGAAAATACGGGAGGTATTTTTGATACTTTTCTTGTCCTACTAACTCTGAAATTTTGTCACCTATTTTTGTACTGTTTTGTAAAATTGTGTGTATTTGTTCTTTCAACAATCCTTGTTTGTAAGTATCAATAGCTCTTTTGAATTTGTATTTTATTCCAACTTTATCTAATCCATCTAGTAAAATACTACTCATATGCATACCGTATGAATCATGACATCCATATGGATCTGGAATTAATGATACTGGTTTTGCTAAATGTTCTTCAAGTGATTTTGGAAATCCTTCAGGTATTTTTCTTAATCCATCTAAATCATCTGAATATGCAATTAATTCAGATTTGTATCCTAAATTCTCTAATGCTAATTTAATGCCATAAGCCCGTACTGCATCTCCTAAACTTCCAATATGTGGAACGCCTGATGCTCCAAGCCCACTTTCAACTTTAATTATATCTAAATTTCTCCCAAGACTTTTTTCACGTTCAAGTAATTCTGATGCTAACTTGTCAATCCAAGTTCCTTTACCTATAATCTCTTGTTCTGACATTTCTTTTCACTAATTGAGTTTTTTGGACATATATGGCCCATATAATGAATACCCTAATTTTTGATAGTATTCTCTTGTACCTACTGCACTGATCACTAAAATTTTCTTTGCATGAAATTCTTCATTTGAAATTTTTTCAGCTTCACTCATTAATCTTTTTCCTAATCCTGAGTGTTGTATTTCATCTTCTCCTTTATCTCCTATTTTCAATGACTTTCCATATACGTGAATTTCTCTAACGATGCAACTATCTTTTCCTATCTCGCTTCTATGTGCTTTATCACTTGGTTTTCTTAATCTTAAAAATCCGTAAATTGATTCATCCTTATCTTCAAAAGATAAAAACACTTCTTTCCCTTCAGATGAATCGTAATCTATTCTGTTTAATTTGATATCTTCTGACTCTGACTTCTTATTTGTTAATCCTGCCTCTCTGCATCTGATACACTTACACGTTAATCCTAGTTTTGCTAAATTTTGATGTACAATTTGTCTTAGATTGCCTGATTTTGGCCCTGCGATAATTTCTTTAGGTGAAATTTCTCTTTGCACTCTCATGATTCTGACCCATTTTGGAATTTCTTTTTTAACTTCCGTTAATACCTTGATCATATCTTCATCTGAATATGGATTGTATTTTCCTGCCTTGAATTCATCATACAGTGGAGTGTTTTCAATTACTAATGATGGATAAATCTTTAACATATCTGGACGTAGTTGTGGTTCTGAAAATAATTTTTTAAAATCTATAATGTCCTCTTTTGGAGTCATTGTTGGTAGTCCCGGCATCATATGTGAAACAATTTTGTATCCTGCATCTTTTGAAATTTGAAATGATTCTATTACGTCCTTATAATCGTGTCCTCTGTTTGTTCTTTGATATACTCTTTCTTGTAATGATTGAACTCCTATCTCTATTCGGGTAATACCTTGTTCTAACATTCTATCTACGTGTTCTTTTTTACAATAATCCGGTTTTGTTTCAATCGTGAACCCGACATTCCTTATTACTGCGTGTTCATTGTTTGTTTTTGCCTCTTCCAAATTTTTTGAACTAGTTCCGTTTAATGCATCATAACATGATTTGATAAAATTCGTTTGATAACTTATTGGCATAAATGGAAATGTCCCTCCAACAATCACAATTTCCATCTTTGTAGGTTCATGTCCAAATGAAATTAATTTTTCAATTTTTGATGTAATTTGTAATTTTGGATCAAATTCATTTTCAATTGCATTAAGTGATGATGGTTCTTTCCCTGTGTAACTATTTGGGGAATTAAATTCAATACCTCCTGGACAGTATGTACATCTTCCATGTGGACACGCAAATGGTTTTGGCATTAATGCTATGACTGCTACACCTGATGCCGTTTTTGTTGGTTTTCTAAGTAATACTTTTTTTAATTTATTAAATTCTGATTCTTTTACTGTTGACAATATCTCATAATTCTTTGGAATTCTTTCTAATGCATATTTTGTACAAATTTTTATAATTTCTTCTTTAACTTGTTTTTTACTTGGTTGATTAATTAGTAAAAGATTTTGAGTAATTTCGCTACATGCTTTAGCAAGTGTAGGGTCTAATTCTTTCATATATCTCTAAAATCATTTAGACATAAATTCGTTGAATGTTTTTTTATATTTTTATATGTATAATGATGTGATTTTTTTAAAATTTTATTCTAATTTTTGTTCAGATTTCATTGCTGATGTACTGCCTTCATTTCTCTGTTCTTTTCTATATTCCATTTTCAACCATATTGGTGTAATTATTGTAGTCACTGCTACCATGATTACAATTGTAGAATACACTTCTGATGTTAAAACTCCAGCTGTCACTCCTACACCTGCAACAATTAATCCTACTTCTCCTCTTGAAATCATTCCAATTCCTACTTTCATTCCTCCTGTTTTGCTTTTTAAAAACATCATAGCCGGCAAACCACATCCAAAAAGTTTTGTAACAATTGCCACTACGATAATAATTCCACTAAGCATCAATATGTTCAAATCCACTGCTCTAAGATCTACTTGTGCTCCAATAATTGCAAAAAACAATGGCGCAAAAATCAACCCAATTTTTCCAACATAACTTTCTATCTTATCAAATACTTTGGTAGTAGACAATGCCATTCCTACGGCAAATGCTCCTACGATTGGTGATAATCCTATGGACCCTGCCAAAGCTGCTGCACCAAAAAACGATGCCGTAGCAATACCCTCTACACTACCTTTTGCTTTCCATAGCCTTGGTGTGATTATTTTTGGAATCACAACTACTGCTACAATGAGCATTATTGCAAAGAATCCTAATACTTGTAGAATTGTCCATGTCACATCCATTATGTCGATGTTATCTACTCCTCCATCGGAACCTGCAATTGATGTTACTACTGATAACACTGCAATTGCTAAGATGTCGTCCACTACAGCTGCACCTATGATCAATCTAGCTTCTGGAGTTTTAATTTTTCCAAATTCGCTGAGTACCTGAATTGAAATTGCAATACTTGTTGCAGTAAGCGCTGTTGCAATTAACATAGATTGTAATGCATCAAATCCAAATGCCTGGAATATCAACAATCCTGCAAAAAATGGTATTACTACTCCTAACGTGCCTACCGTAAACGATGCTTTTCCTCCTTTAAGAAATTCTTTTGGAGTCATCTCTAATCCTGCCATAAACAAAATTACAATTGCCCCCATTTCGCCTAGAATCTTGATTTCATCATTTATGTGCAGTAATTGTTTACCATCAATTACAAAAAATCCTCCTAATGCAAACGGTCCTACGATCATTCCTGCTAATAACTCACCTAACACAATTGGAAGTTTCAATCTGAGGAAAAGTTCTGCCATTAATTTAGCTGCAAATAGGAGTATTCCTACTCCGATAATTGTTTCAATAAAATGTGCCTCACTCATTTTTCTCTGATTAAATTAAAAAAATATACCATATAAGGCAATGTTCGGTTAAAAATTATTTTATTATTGTTAAATTAAGCAATTTTGATTGAGTTTACTGTTACTCCTTTTTTAGAAACAATCCTTCCTATTTCTTGACTCGGAATTTTATATTTCTTGAAAATTGAGATGATTTTTGTTGCTTGTGTTTTTGGTGCAATTACACAAAATCCTACTCCCATATTGAATGTCTTGTACATTTCTTCATCTTTTACTCCTTGTTCTTGTACTAATCCCATTATTGGTGGAATTTTTGGCAATGAGTCAATTTCATACCCTGTATTTTTGAGGCGTAATAATTTGGTAAATGCCCCTCCTGTAATGTGCGCAAAACCATTAATTTTACATTTTTTGTTCATTTCTAATACTGGATTGGTGTAAATTTCAGTTGGTTCTAGTAGTGCTTCTCCTATCTTTCCTACTCCTTTTACTTTATCTTTAACTGAATATTTTTTTAATATTGCTTTTCTTGCAAGAGAATATCCATTCGAATGAATTCCTGAACTGTTTGCACCAATAATCACATCACCTGTTTTAATTTTATTTCCTAACACTATTTCCTTTTTTTCAACTAAACCTACAACCATTCCTGCCAAATCAAATGCAAATTCTTTACCTTCTATTACATCTGGCATTATTGCAGTTTCTCCACCGACAATTGGCATGGATGATTTTTTTGCACCAGTTACTAACCCTTCTACAATTTTTTTGAAAATTAATACATCATTTTTGTTTGCTGCAATATAATCTACAAATGAAATCGGTGTTGCACCAATACAAATTACATCATTTACATTCATTGCAACACAATCAATTCCTATTGTGTTGTATTTTTTCATCATGTTTGCAATCACTACTTTTGTTCCTACACCATCTGTGTGTGTTGCTAAAAGTTTTCCTCCTGGAATTTCTACAATTCCTGCATAATGTCCAAACCCATGAGCAATTTTTGCTTTTTTCTGAATTTTATGAGTTGATGAAATTAATTTACCTATTGCTTTTTGACTTTGTTTAATTTTAGAAATGTCTACTCCTGCTTTTTTATAGGTTAAGACCATATTTGTTTCGCTAATATTGCGAATAAAAGAATTTGCTTGTAATTTCGATTACATATACATTCCAGATGTTACTTCTCTATGTTCTGCATATTTTTGAGACAACTCACTAAATTCTGAATTTATTTTCTCCTTGTCTTCTTGCAGATTTTTTGTATCTATACTCATTTCATAAAATCTGTTTAATGCTTCAATTAGTGTAGATGCTGCTATTGAATCTGGTGCATTTCTATCTGCTTTTGCTAAAAGCGTCAGTCCTTGAATCTCTCTTACTAGGCATTCATTTAGTATACCTCCTGGCATGCCTGTGATGAATCCATGTGGAATCATACTGATATCTTTATCTGCCATTGTTCTTACTAGATCTTCTTCGGCAGCACAATATGCTTTATCGTCGTGTTCATCTCCTGCGACTCCATCTAAAATCACAATTTCTTTTGAACCTTTTTGTTCTACCCAATCTAAAATTGCAGCTACTAATGAATACAATCCCTCCATTCTTAATGTAATTTCACAAATTATTGCACAAATCGTCCCTTCTTTGTTTGCATAAAATCTAAATGGATGGCGTAGTCTTCCGTTCATGAATACTGTTGATGGTGGTAGATATTTTGATCTCATTACTGCAATTTCCTCCATCTTTAATTTTTCTATGATGTGATTAATTGCTACAGGTCCTACAAGACCTGCACCTACAAATCCCGCAAAAACTATTGGACTCTTTAGTCTCTTTTCTTTTAATTCAAATACTTCTGCATTTGGAAATTCATTTTGCATCATTTATGTCGATTTGTTCTGTTTAATTACCCTATTGTATTTTATTTTCAAACATTTTTTATTATTGCATGTTACAATCATTTGAAATTAAAAAATACAGTATCCTAAATCGATACTATTGTATTTTTAGATTTCTTTTTGCATGAATAGATGTAACATGGTGTGTCCTTTGTCTGTTATCGAATAGATCATATTAGATCCTACTGGTTCTTTTTTGACAAAGTTGTAATCTACACATAGATGCAAATAGTTTAGAAATGATCTTTTCATTCTAATCTTTGATTTTGAATACAGTTCTGAAAATGTCATTGCACATCCTCTAAGCTGATATAGTAATTTCAACAGTGATAATGTACTGTAATCTTTTGTCCTTGCTTTTACTGCGTCTAGAACTTGTTCATCTCGCTTTATGATGAAATCTTCGAATTGATCTGCCACTTCTAGTGGTACATATGTTAGTCTTGCTCGTATCATACTGTACAGTACGGTACATTACTTTATTAGTCTTTGACTTGAACTTTGTTTATCTTTCTGGGTGGTTTTTTTACACCTATTTTGTGCCTATTTGTGGCTAAAATTCTTACATGTTTTCATGTTTAAGTTATCTATGTGTGAAATTAACATGAATTGTTATAATTGTGAAATTTTGATACAACATCTCCTTTAAACAACACCTCTTTGAGAATTTATTATGGAAGTAATAATTAGTTCAATTCTTACTGTAGTTGGATTAATTCTATTATGTCTTGGTGGTAATTGGTTAGTTAGTGGTGGTGTAACAATTGCCAAAAAATTTCGTATTAGCAATTTAGTAATTGGAATGACTATTGTTGCATATGGTACTTCAACTCCTGAACTTGCAGCAAGTATTGCAGCAGCTGGAGAACACAGTGCCATAATTCTGGGAAATATTGTTGGAAGTAATATTGCAAATGTTGGAATGGTGATTGGTATTTCAGCAATACTAATTCCTCTTGCCGTAAAAAAACATGTACTTAAAAAAGAAATTCCTATAATGTTGGGTGTTTCTTTTTTGCTTATCTTACTTTCACTTGATGGTGTTCTTTCTTCATATGATGGAATACTACTCCTTGGCGGATTGGGTATATTTGCAATTTACACATTTAGAGATGCAATGAAACAACGAGAACAAAGTTCCGAAAAACCCGACTCAAGTAAAAAAAATACCTATGCTAAATCTATAGGATTAATCGGTTTAGGTATTGGGGTTTTGTATGTCGGTGCAATTTTGACAGTTGATAATGCAGTAATTTTAGCAAAAGAGTTTGGTCTATCTGAAAAAATTATTGGTTTGACTGTAATTGCAATTGGCACATCTCTTCCAGAATTAATCACATCTGTAATTGCAATTAGAAAAGGACACACTGACATTGGTGTTGGGAATATCATTGGAAGTAATATTTACAATATTTTGATGATAATGGGTGTTGGAGCTGCTCTTGGTGGTGTTGTAATTTCATCTGATGTTTACATTGATTATGCAATAATGATAATTTTCAGTGTGTCTCTATTGGTGGCATTAAAAACAGGAATAATTAATCGATTCATGGGTATTTGCTTGAGTATTGGCTATATTGCCTATTTACTAGTCACATTTTTCAAATAATTCATATCTATTCGGTTCCTCTAAATTGAATCTACTTTGATGTTTTCCACTTTGATTGACGGCGTAATTGATGGAAGCGATGCCCATTGAATGATATTTTTTTGATTGTTTCCAATTTCTGAAATATTTTTTAACATTGCTGGAAGATTGTGAATGATTCTAACTGATTTTCCTGGTCCTTTGATCTCTCCATTTTCAATTATTTGTATTCCGCTTCTTGCAGTACATGAAAAATCTCCTTTGATTGGATTTACTGCATATGTATACCACAATCTTCCAATCAACAATCCATGCTTTGTATTTTTAATCATCTCTTCTTGCGAACTTTCTCCATTTTCAACTTTCAAATTATGTGGAGATGATATTGGTATTGGTTCTGCACTTCTTCCCATCGGTGATCCTATTCTTGATGCATTTCCTGTAGATTTTGTTCCTTCTTTGTAACTGTCAAACAAATTTGAAAAAGTATTTTTAAAAACTCCTTTTTCTATTATGTTATTTTTTTTAGTCTCTACTCCTTCATCATCTATGAATTTTGTTCCGATCCCTTCTGGAATGTGAGGATCATCTATCAAATTAAATTCATTTATCGATACATGTTCATTGAGTTTATCTGAGAAACAACTTTTCTTTTCTGAAAATACTTTAAAATTAAAATTAGATGCCATAACAAATGCTAATAATTCTCCTACTGAATACTGTTCAAATATTATAGAATAATTATTTGAATCTATTTTTTGTGGATTTATTGATTTTATACACATGTCTTTTGCATCCCTCCCTATTTGTTCTGTTGAAAAATTAGACAAAGTTCTACAACTTGAGTGTCCTATTCCTGAAACTGGAATGTTCCCTTGTTCTGATTCTGCATTAATTATTCCTGAAATGTATGTAGATTTATCTTTAAAATCAAGTCCGTTGGAATTCACTAATGTAAAATTTTCTGAAACAATATTCAATGATCCTGTAATCGTATCTATTTTGTTATTTTTTGCTGAATTTATCATATTTTGTGCGATATCCATCGAATTCGATCCTGATATATGGTATAATTTTTTATCAAATGTACCATCCAATTTTTTACTCGTTGTTTTATGAGGTAATCCTTTCCAAAATTTTCTTGGCTTGATATCTTTAATTGTCGTAAGATTATCTGTAATAGATTTTTTAATATTTTTTTCATCAGTTGTTTGAATTGTTATGATTTTTTTATTTTTTATTAATCTGATACCGTAATTTTTATCAAAGTTTTGTTTGACCTCTACAATTTTTGAATCAGTAATGCGCACTGTTGTAATGTTTTTTTCTATAAACACTATATCACATTCATCAACTAATTCTTTTGAATGATTTAATACTTGATCAATGATTGACAATTAATTTCTTGGATTTTTATACTTGAATTTGTTTATCTTTACTAATTCCATATATGACCCAAATTGAGATTCATCTGTAATTTTGTCTAATTTGTCTTCTGATTCTTTTTCATCATTAAATTTTTTTAATATGTTATAATTTGTATCCCTTTCTGCTGGAATTCTTTTAATTTCTCTTATCATTCTTCTAATTTCTTTTGGTTTTATTAATTGACCATGTTCTGAACCTGCCGACGTTGAAATGCTTTCATTAATCAAAGTACCTCCAAAATCATTTGCACCCCACATTAACAATAACTGAGACATTTTTTGTCCTTCTTTTACCCATGACATTTGTAAATTATCAATAGAATTATTTAACAAAATTCTTGAAATTGCATGTGTAAGTAAAACATCATTCCCACTTCCTCCTTGTCTTATTCCTTCATGTAATTGATGTTTGTACATGGGTGCTTCTGTATGAACAAAATTAAGTGGAACAAACTCTGTAAATCCTTTTGTTTCTTTTTGGATGTTTCTTAATTTTACAATATGTTTTACTCTGTCTTCAACTGTCTCTAAATGTCCAAACATCATTGTTGATGTTGTGTTAATGCCTATTTTGTGAGCATATCTGATGATTTTTTCCCAATTTTCCACACTGATTCTTCCTGGTGAAATCTTATCTCGTAATTTTTGATCTAGAATTTCAGCTGATGTGCCTGGCAATGTATCTACACCTGCCTCTTTCATTCTTTTTAGAAATTCTTCAATTGTAATCTCTGATCTTGCTGCCCCATACAGAATTTCTTCAGGTGAAAATCCATGAATGTGGATATTTGGTACTTCTCTTTTGATCTCTATGCATATTTTCTCATATGTGTCCCCTTCCATATCTGGCGGCAGTCCTGCTTGAATGCATACTTCAGTTGCTCCCATTTGATGTGCTTCCTTTGCTCTTCTTACAATTTCTTCAGTTGGTAAAAAATAACCTTCTTCTTCTCTAAAATCTCTACTAAATGCACAAAATCCACATTGTTTGATACATACATTGGTGAAATTGATATTCCTGTTTACTACATATGATACAATGTCTCCTACTCTTCTTCTTCTAATCTCATCTGCTACCAAACCTATGAGGTGAAAATCAGTTCCATCAACATTGTATAATTCAATTCCTTCTTTAATTGAAATCTCTTTATCTGATAATGCATTACTTAGGATTTCAGATATGATGGGATCTGAATTTTTAAAAAGTGAATCTAAACTTGATGTCATTTCCAATATTCCTCTTTTACCAATCCTTCTTCATTTTCAATGATTGATATCTTGTCTCTTAACTCTTTACCAATAAAAGAAAAAAATTCAGGATATACTGGAAATCTACATTTTAGTTCAAAACCTGCCTTCTTTGAATTTTCTTCTACTTTACTAATTTCTGGCCATGTGAATTCAGGGTTTACAAAATCTGGTGTCAGTGGTGATATTCCTCCCCAATCATTAATTCCAACTGATAAGAAACTTTGATATGATTTTGGTGATAAATTTGGTGGAATCTGAATATTCATTTCAGGCATAATGATTCTTGATAATGCTACTACTGTTTTGAAATAATTTTCATTAGCTGATGGTGAATCCTTCATAACTGTATCAGGTTTTGGTTGAAAATTTTGTAAAATTACTTCTTGAATGTTTCCATATTTTTGATGTAGTTGTTTTATTGCAAATATTGATTGGATTATTTCCTCCATTGTTTCTCCAATTCCTACCAATATTCCTGTAGTCATTGGAATTTTCAATTTTCCTGAATTTTCTAAAATCTCTAAACGTGTATTTGGTCTTTTACTTGCTGCTAAATAATGGGGCATTCCTCTTTCTGTTAATCTTTCACTTACATTTTCAAGCATGATGCCCATCGACACATTTGTTTTTTTCAACTCTTTCATTTCATCATAATTTAGATTTCCAGCATTTGTATGTGGAAACAGTCCTAATTCTAATGCTAATTCTGATGCATGAATGAGATATTCTGATGTAGAACTGAATCCATTTTTTGTCAACCATTCTCTAGCTTCTGGATATTTTTGTTCTGGCTGTTCTCCTGTAACAAAAAGTGCTTCGACACATTTGTATTTTTTTGCTAGTTGTAATAATTCTACGATTTGTTGTTTTGACATTAATGATAATTTTTCATCTCCTGGTTCGGCTTTGTATGTACAATACGAACAAGTATCTTTACATAGATTAACGACATTGAAAAATGCTTTTTTTGAAAATGTAACTGTTTGATTTTTGAATTTTTTTCTTAATTCTTGTGCGGTTGAAAATAACTCTCTTGGATCATTTTGTGTTTGTTTATAAATTTCAATTATATCTTGAAACGAATTTTCTTTGTTTTCTAAAACATTGTTTAATCTCTCAGAGTTTAAAACAAGATTATTCAACAGAATGAATTTTTGAATAGGAGTATTTATGCTTGTATTACTCTAATTTCAATTTGGTCTTTCTTGAAGAATAATTGTGGCATTAGTTGTTCTACCATCCCTTAAAATTTCTAAAATCATTTCATCTCCTACTGACTTTACTCTTTGAAGATGAATCAAAATATCATCAATTTTTCTTACATCCATTCCATCTACTGCCAAAATTATGTCTCCTCCCACTGCGTATTGTACTCCGTCTTCCTCAATAATTTTATCAGAACCTATCAATCCTGCATCAAATGCTGGACTGTCTTCTACTACTGTTATAATCAAAAATCCAATTGCATCTTCAATTTGTAAAATGTCTGCTGTATCTGGATCTACATCTCTTCCTGAAATACCAATCCATGGATGTTTGTATTCTCCATCTTTGATAAGATTGGGTATAATTTTTGCAATTGTTTGTGATGGAACTGCAAATCCTACTCCGGTAAATTCCCCTGTTGTTGATTGTATTGCTGTATTGATTCCTACCACTTCTCCACGGATGTTTAGTAATGGCCCTCCTGAATTTCCAGGATTTATTGCTGCATCTGTTTGAATGATATCTGGAATTGAATAACCTGCACCTGATGGAAGTAATCTTCCAACTTGACTAATAATCCCAGAACTCATAGACCCTGACAATCCAAATGGATTCCCAATTGCTGCTATTGATTCTCCAACTTTAAGATTTGATGAATCTCCTATGAATAACGGATGTAGAATTGTATTTTTTGTATTTACTTTGATTACTGCAGTATCTGTGAATTCATCTATTCCTATAATTTCTGCATTATACGATCTTCCATCCAAAAATGTAACTGTAACTTTTTTTGAATCTTTGACAACGTGTGCATTTGTAATGATGTGTCCTCTTTTATCAAAAACAAAACCAGAACCTACTCCATTAACTCCGTCTTGTGACTCATTTCTTTGAACATTTATTCGAACTACTCCTGGTTCTGATTTCTCAAAAATTTCAATAAATGATAATTCTGTTGAATAAGTATTTGACGTGATATTTTTTTGTTTTTCTTCTTTAATGGTAATCTGTGACTCATCAATTATTGTACTTTGTTTTATTGATTCAGGTGGTGCTATGAATAAACCTAGTACAATAACTGCAACTGCTGCTGCCCCTATTGCACTACCCACTGCTATTCCTGAACCATCCATGAGATTTTCTATTTTCTATTTTCTATCTAAAAAGATTCCTATACATTGATTGAATCTTGATTGTGGTCTTTCATTGAATAATTTCTCCCTCTCCATGAAATAGATGAAGTGCCTTTTGCTTCTATTAATCCACTCAAAAATCCTAAAACTACAGTTAGACTTCCTAAGGGTGCAAATAATGAATAAATTGTTTTTAATTTTAATCCTACTCTCACTTCAATTATTGCACCTATGTAAATAAGAGCCGAAGATATCGCAGCTGATATACATAAAATTTTTGAAGAGATATTTTCTGATGGAATTAAAATTGATGTGGCAAGTATTGGGAATGGAATAAATAGTAAAAATAATACTGCAAAGAAAATACCTATTGCAATTTTTCCATTTTGTAGATATAATGGGATCATCAATCTTTTCAATGCATTCCATAGTGTTTCTTTGTCTCGTGCCCATATAGCATCAATTAGGTGGTCTCCTCTCACCATTTTAATTTTAAATCCTGCTTCTTTTACTTTTTTACCTAATGCACCATCTTCAATTATTTCATGTTTGACCCCTTCATGCATTCCTACTTTTTCATATGTTTCTTTTTTCATAATGAAAAAACTCCCAAAAAAATATCCTGTTTTTTTTGATGGGTTGTTTACATTTAATGCCGAAAATCTAGTATGCAAAAATGTTGAAATCATTGGAAGTGTAATATTTGTCCAAAAATCAAGTGTGACCATTTTTGGAATTGCAGATAATGCATCTAGATTAAATGAAATTAAATGTGCAACCGCCAATGAAATAACTTTACTGGAATGTTTTGTATCTGCATCTGTGAATAATAATAATTCACCACTTGCTTTTCTATACCCTTCCATACATGCCCAATTTTTACCCATCCATCCATCTGGTTTTACTCTTGCTGAAACCGAAATTATTTTTGAATTTTTTTTTGCATATTTTGAAATTATTTCCCCCGTTGAATCATTAGATGAATCATTGATTGCAATTATTTCATAATTTTTGTAATCTTGATCAACTAAAGAATCTAAACATTTACCGATGAATTTCTCTTCGTTTCTTGCAGGAAGAATAATTGAAACTTTAGGATTTGTTTTTGTTTTATTTTCAAATTTGTCTAAGAATGGTGTTAGTCTAAAAGAGTCTATCATTGATTTTATGAGAAATATCCATGCCCCTGAGATTGCAATTAATATTATTGTTAGTAAATAACTTAAAGTCTCAAAAATTAGTTCCATACATTTATCGCTCTATCTCTTCTTTGATACTTTGCATTGCTTGTTCAGTCCCACTCTTGATGTGTTTTTTAATCATTCCTGTGAACATCCCCATCACACCTGTCAATTTGATATTCCATTCTGTATCTAGAATGGTTCTTCCCTCTGTTGAATTTAATGTAATTATTTTTTCTCCATTTATGATACCTTTGGTAAATTTTGCAATTATTTTCTTTTTTGGCTCTAGTGTTACTTGTTGTAAACATTTTTGATCTCTAAATGCAATTATTATTTCTCTGTTGATTGTATTTCCTTCTTTTGAAATATTATTGACTTGTTTTGTGCCTTTCCAAAACCTTGGTTCATTATCTATGTCCGAAACTATTTCCCAAACTCTGTCTATTGTTGCGTTAATCTCCACTTTGACATTAATTGTAGCCATCTCCTAAACTTTGCGATTTCCGCATTAAATATATTAGATTCCTAGTTTACTCATAGTAGACTGTGATCGGCAACATGCCTAAAATCCAGAACATTAACTCCAGTTCTAATGGCGTTTGCCATTCTTCGGTCACAGTCAATTAAAATTTAAAAGAACATTCTTTCTGTCCATTATTAATATGGCAAAAATTGGAACTTTTGATGGGAGTGGTTTTTGGAAAAATGCTTATGCCCATCAACGTGGGAAATTATTAAAAAAAGTTGATGTACCTGAAGATCAAATTATAATCCTTGTAAACAAAAAATATGTTGAATTACCTGCTGCCTTAAAATATGAAATTGAAACTAGTGGTATTGATAAAAAGGACCTACAGTAAATTCGAAATTAATTTTAAACCGATGAATTGTGTCTAATTATGTCAAATGTATCTTATGATGATTTTGCAAAATTAGACATTAGAGTTGCAAAAATTATTGCAACTGAATCAATTGAAGGCAAATCCCGTATAATTAAAGGAACAATAGATTTGGGAAATGATGACCAACGTGATGTTATAATTGGTGGCGCTCAATATTTTCAACCTGAAGAAATTGTAGGGAAGACCGTTATTGTTTTGGCAAATCTAGAACCAAAAAAAATGGCAGGCGTTGAATCAAATGCAATGTTATTGGCTGCAGACGTTGATGATAAACCATTTTGGTTAACTGTTGATGATGATATTCCTTTAGGAAGTCCAATAAAGTAATTTTTTTCAAATGTTTTTAATCGTAAATCATTAACTCTTTTTCTTCTAGTAATGCATGTAAATTATTTACTGAACGATATACATCTTTTTCTTGTTTAGCCCCTGTACAAACTAGTTTGCCTGATGAGAATAATAGAATTACAGTTTTCGGATCAACCATTCTATGAATGAGCCCTGGAAATTGTTCAGGTTCATACATGCTTCTAGGTAAAGTTCGTGCTGCTTGTTCAAGGTGAATTTTTCCTCCCAAATTAATTGATGCTACCATATTTTGAATTGTTACTGTAGCATCTTTTTTGACTTTGATCTTCCCTTTTCTAAGCATTTGAACTACTGTCTTTACAGCTTTTCTTGCCATGTCTTCGGATTTTGAACCTGTACATACCATTTTGCCTGATGTGAAAATTAATGTAGCAGTTTTGGGTGTTTTTAATCGAAAAACTAATCCTGGAAATTGATCAGGATGGTATTCTACATCTGGAAATTTCCTTGTAATTTCATTAAGATCCATTTTTTGTTCTACATCAGCTGATGCTACCACGTTTTCTATGCTTACAATTGGTTTAGTTTCAGGCATGTCTTGACTTTTTGTATTTTGACTATAATAAAAGGACTCACCAAATTTTTGTGCTAAAAGTCTGATTTTATAATTTCTACATTGATTTTTGTATTTAGACGAATGATTTAATTTGGTTCTGAGTCGTTTTGAGTTTAGTGGATTTAACTGATTTTAATTTTGATCAATTATTCTCAATGAGCGATGATTCCAATCCTTTGATGATGATAATTTGGATCTTACCAATTATTCTTTTTGTTTTTTATGGTCAAAGAATTCAATTGTATGTTACATCTGGTGAAATAAAAAAAGCAATTAAAAAACTAGATTCTTTTAGAGCAGAATCTAGAAATGAACTAATTGACTATGTCAAGAAAAACACTTCTCCTCAAAATGATCCTGTTGTGAAACTTGATAGATTTTTAGATTATTTTACAATAATGCCTGTGGATATGGATCCTAATGGAATTGTTGATAAAGTAAAACATACTGTTCGGGCACGAGAAGATTATACTAGGGAACATATTAGAACACTTTCTCCACAAATTAGTGATTTTGAATTAACCAAAGTCCAAACTCTTCTTGAACTTGCATCATCACTGCAGATGATTTACAAAATAATTAATCACATGTTTCTTACTGCAAAAAAACAAAATAATTATCCACTAATACTACCTTTACAAATGATTCTTCCATTTATCATAGAGCAAGCTGAAGCAATGAAAGAGGCAATTCCTGCATTCAAATCTGGACAGCCTGTAGGAGATGGAATTGGACCTATGGTTGTTGGAAAAATGATGTTAGATTGTAACAAGGAAACTGTTTCATTTCAAACATCTCTTGCAAAAATTGACTTTGAAGAAAGACATTTGTTTCTCTTAAAAGCTGAAGGTCCTGGTTCTACTGTTGGTAGACCTGCTGATGCATTGGAGAAAATTGTTTCCGAACATCCAATAGATGCAATAATAATGATTGATGCTGCTTTGAAGATGGAAGGTGAGGACTCTGCATCTGTTGCTCAAGGTTTTGGTGCAGCTATTGGAGGAATTGGAACTGAAAGATTTCAAATTGAAGCAATTGCAACAACAAAAAGAATTCCTATCTTTTCAATTGTGGTAAAACAATCTGTTAAAGAAGCAATCACTTTGATGACTAAAGATATTGCTGATAAAGCCAATGAAACTCGTTTACAAGTTTATGAAATGATTAAAGATAATACAAAACAAGGCCAATCTGTAGTTGTAATTGGTGTTGGAAATACTGTTGGAGTTCCACAATGATCTTCAAAAAGAAAAAAATTACTATTGCATACACTATGGAAAAATGCCAAAAATGCAAGATGCAAAGAAAACGAAAATTTTCTGAAGGTGATGTATTATTTTCAGAATCTTCAAAATGCTCGTCTTGTGATGGTGTTTGTATGATTGAAAGTATTTTTGGTGAATCTTTTGAGCAGTGATTCTTGTTTTATTCTGTTCTAAATTTCACATTACATGATGGACAAAACCATGTAATTGATTCTCCTTGTTCCATGAACATGATTCCATGACATTTTGGGCATGGTCTGATTTCTTCACTCAAATTTTTACCTCTAAAATTATAATGCTTGAGTAGTGACTGTTACTCCTGTATCATTTGGAATAAATGTGTGCTCAGCTTGGGCAACTCTTTGCTCATTTACCTCGATTAGAACTGGATATGCTTGAACTGCTTTTTTCTTTACTAAGAAATTGAGTAATTCTTTTGCCTCTTTTTCTTCCCATTCCTTTGTAATCCATCTTAATGCAAATGGCAACATGTTAAAATTTTTCCATATAAAATCTAATAGTTTATCTGCTTCTTCATTTTTTGTTTTTTTCCTAGAGTTTATTGCAAAAATATTTTTCACTTGACCATTCCTTACAAATCCTCCACCTTCTTTTGTTGTTACAAATGGTTCGCATGCATATGCTGAATTATTTGATAATGAAAATCCTCCAATTGACCAAATATTTGGAATTGATTTACCTGCATGAATTGTATATTGATCTAAAGAATGACCACTAAGATTTGCAATAGGTTTGAATCCTAATTGTTTGATTGTAGTTTCAATTGTACGTCCTATGTCACTTGCTTTTACTCCTGTCTTAATCATTGACATTGCATTTGATAATCCTTCTTCTGCAGCTTGAACTAATCCATCAAATTGGGCATCATAACAAACAGTTACTGCAGTATCTGCAATGTATCCATTAATTTGTGCACCAAGATCAATTTTCACCAAATCGGTATCTTTGATTGTGATAGGATCGTTTGGTTCAGCTGTATAATGAGCTGCAATTTCATTAATACTTGCATTAACTGGAAATGCACATTTTGCACCACGTCTTTTAATTTCATTTTCAACTTCTTCACAAATATCAAATACTGATTTTCCAATCCAGTCTTTGTCTCTTACCATCTCTCTAACTTCTGCTGCAATTTTTCCTGCTTTGAGATAGTCTTCTATTTGCACAAATTTGATTTTTTATGTGCCTTTAAAATGATTATCTGTGAAGCTTAAATTGGGCGATTCTTGTGTTTAACTGGGATTGTGGTCTAGCTTGGTATGATTCTGCGTTTGGGACGCAGAGGTCGGGAATTCAAATTTCCCCAATCCCACCATTATCTTATTATCAAATTGTTCTGTGATATTATTGCCGAGCAATGAGGACGAGTTAGAGTAATGACTTTGATATGAAGTAAACTAAACATTCTGAGCTCCGGCATGTTTTTATGAATAATTTTATGTTTAGAGCATATTGAAATTTGAAAAACGTGATATCTTACTTATTTCTGGACTCATTCTTTTCATGATTGGACTCATACCTTTCATGTCCCCTGCATATGCTGCAGTAATTGTAATTTTGATGTATTTTGGAATCAAAATCTATGTTGGAAAACGCTCACAATCAATTTTGAGAGATACTGGAGATGGAATTTGTATGGAATGTGGCTCTAAAATTATTGGCAAAAAATGCTCAAACTGTGAAAATCTTGAAGAATAATTTCTTAGTATGCCTTAAATCTGAAAAATCAGTCTAATTTTTGATGATTTTAAGATATATGACTTTAACAATTAGCTCAACTTTTTCTCTATTTCATTCTAAAATGAGTCTATTTGCAAAAAATAATGAGTTTAAATGAGATTGAAGTCTATAATTTTATTTTCAATGTTAATTTTAGTGGGGATTACTACTCCTGTATTTGCTCAAACTGATTCAGAATCTTCTGTCTCTGTAACTGTTTCTGCTGATAAAACATCTTATTTGTTTGACGAAGTTGCAGTGATTCAAGGTTCTGTATCTGAAGAAGTTTTTATTATGAAACCGACATTTATTCCTGAAAAAATACTCATTAACATATCTGGAAATTCATTTGAAAAAGCAATCACTTTATATCCTAATTCTAATTTGGAATTTGAGGTTACTCAAAATCTTCAAAAAGTGTTAGGAATTATTGGCGGGCAATACACTGTTTCTGTTACTTATGGTGATGTCACTTCTCAGACAATTTTTTCAGTTGGAAGTGAAATCATTCAAAATGAAATTGATGATAAGCAATCTATTTCTATTAAAACTGATAAGCTGCAATACTTACCAGGTTCATATGTTAAAATAACCGCTACATCTGATTTTGTTTCTCCTTTAGAGGGGATGTATTATGAGGTTCATAATCCAAATGATCAAATAATTTTCTCTGGAACTCTTTTTCGTGTAAATGATATATTTTCTACCGATGTATTTCTTAACACTGTTCATCCTAGATATGGTACTTATCAAGTAATGGGAAATTATTCTGATCAAACAGCAGTAACTACTTTTGAATTAGTCGAGGATATGAAAGAAGAAAAATTAATTTCAATTTGGACTGATAAAGAAATTTATGGTTTAGGTGAAACTGTGTCTATTTCTGGACGTTTAAATAATTTTTGGGTTCCTTCATTAAATATTGATATTACACAAATACGTAATTTAGCACTTGGTGATTCTAGTGGATTTGCAAATAAGACTTCTGATGTTGTAAATCTCAATGGTGATGGCTCATTCAATTACTCTTTTAAAATTCCTGAAAATACTGGTTTGGGTGATTATGTAATTAATATTTCAAAAGATATAGGTACTGCCAAAAAATCTTTTATTGTATCTGAAAATCCTGATGATGTAATTTCTGATTATCCTCTTTCTGTTTCTTCTGATAAGGAATCTTATAGTTTTGGCGATAAAATAATTTTAAGTGGAAAAATTAGAAATCCTGTAGACTCATCCTCATTCGATACTCCTTCTGTCTTTTTACAAATTTTTGATGATTCTGGGAAATCTCTTAATATGATTGGTTTTAATCAGGGTGACAGAGATCCTGATAATCGACAAATTAATGTTGATGAAATTTTTACCATAGTCCCTGATTCTTCAGGAAGATTCACTTTTGAATTACCTGTTGTATCAAATCAGTTTGAACTAGGCATGTATGTTGCCAAGATAAAATATGCTGGACTATCTACATCTTTATCTTTCTCAGTTACGGCGCCAATTGACTCTTCAAAAATGATTCTTAATCTTGAAAAAGATATCTATGGTCTAAATGAACCTGTGACTCTTTCGGGAATTACCCCTGCGATGGGAGAGCCTTCTGTTTTCATCACTTTAACAAAACCTGATGGAAACACTTCTCATTTCACAACAATTTCTGACAACCAAAAATTTTCATGGACTTGGATGACTCCTGTAGCCGAAAAACCTTTGATTAAAAAATCTCTTGATTCTAGAACGTTCACTCCTACTCATCTTGGAATCTATAAATTAGATGTTAATGTTGGTAATTCAAATGATGAACTTTTTTTCAAAGTTTCATTAAATCCTGAAACTGATTCTATTTCTGGCTCTTCATTATTTGTAAGTTCTGCAAAATCTTTGTATCACGCAGGTGAAAAACTTCATGTTATTGGTTCTGTTTTATCATCTTCAATTAACAATGAAAGATCGGAAGAGCACA
>JAANXA010000037.1 GCA_018263505.1 Candidatus Nitrosopumilus sp. | reverse complement strand
TAGCTTGTTTAGCGTTTTAATTAATCTTAAATTATCACGTTGATGAAGCCCAATAGTAGGTTCATCAAGCACATACAATACACCTGTAAGATTAGAACCAATTTGAGTTGCCAATCGGATTCTTTGAGATTCACCACCAGAAAGAGTGGAACTTAATCGATTTAATGTCAAATAGTTAAGCCCTACATTTTTTAAAAATTCAAGACGTTCTTTAATTTCTTTTAAAACATCTCTAGCAATATGTTGTTCATTATTAGTTAATTTTAATGTCGAAAAAAAATCATAACAATGATCAATAGAAAAATCACATACATCCATTATTCCTTTATTATTGATTTTTACAGCTAATGATTCAGGTTTCAGTTTTTTTCCATTACAAGAATTACAAGGAGTGTCTCTCATGAATTTTTTTAGCCATTCACGTTTTGATTCAGAGTCAGTTTCCATAAAAACACGTTGTAGATTTACAAGAACACCTTCAAAGGCATTAGTATATTGCCAAGAAGAGTCACCAGATTTTGAACGATAGTTAAAATCAATCAGATCATCAGTGCCATATAAAATAATTTTAAGATGTTTTTGATTTATATTTTCAATAGGAGTCATCAAATCAAACCCAAATTTTTTCCCAACTGCTCTTAATGCTTGTCGTCTAAATGAAGAGAATCTACCACTCCAAGGAACAATTGCACCATCCAAAATGGATTTTGACTTATCAGGTATTACTAAATCAGAATCAAATTCCATTTTTACTCCAAGACCATTACATGTTTTACATAAACCAAAAGGCGAATTGAAAGAAAAATTTCTTGGTTCAAGTTCTCCTATGGTTAACCCACAATAAGGACAAGCATTATTTTGAGAGAATATTTTTTCAATTTTTTCGGAGCTAACCATAACATCACCTTTAGATGCTTTAATTGCGGTTTGAATTGCTTCAAATAATCTAGATCGTTCGGATTTATCAGCACTGATTCTATCAACTACAATCTCGATATTATGCCATTTTTGTCTATCAAGAGGAGGAATATCACCATCTAGACTCAAAATTTCCCCATTTAATCGAATTCTAGAGTAGCCATCCTTTTTGATTTGATCAAATAATTTTTCATATGTTCCTTTTTTTCTTTGTACAATAGGAGACAAAATTAGAATTTTTTTACCTGAAAAATCCTTTATTATAGAATCACAAATTCTTTCAATTGATTGTGTAGATATTTTTCTCTTACAATTAATACAGTAAGGAATTCCAATTCGGGCAAAGAGTAATCTCATGTAATCATAAATTTCAGTGGTTGTACCCACAGTTGAACGAGGGTTTTTACTTGTAGTTTTTTGCTGTATTGAAATTGCAGGAGATAAACCATCAATGGAATCAACATCAGGCTTATCCATCATTTCTAAAAATTGACGTGCATATGCTGAAAGAGATTCAACATACCGTCTCTGACCTTCAGCATAAATGGTATCAAAGGCTAATGTTGATTTTCCAGAACCAGATAATCCACTAATGATAACCAGTTTATTTTTTGGAATATCAACATCAATGTTTTTCAAATTATGATGTCGTGCACCACGTATTTTCAATTTATTTTCTTTCATTTTTTGTTTTAATCTCCATTTCTAATCTTTTTATTCTATCTCTACATTCAATTGCATGTTCAAAATCTAAATCTTCAGAATATTTTTTCATTTGCGCCTCTAAATCAATTATGTCAGTTGCAATGTCATGAGGGGATTTTAATTTTGAATCATCTAAAGTTGTAACTTGTTCTGGAATTAATTTCATAATTGTTTGAGGGGTAATGTTATGTTTTTTATTATACTCAGTTTGTTTTTCCCTACGACGTTTTGTTTCATACATTGCATTTTTCATTGAATCAGTATTATTGTCAGCATACATTATTACAGTTCCATTTTCATTTCTTGCAGCACGTCCACAAGTTTGAATTAAACTAGTAAAATTTCTTAAAAATCCTTCTTTATCAGCATCTAAAATTGCCACCAAAGAAACCTCTGGGATATCCAACCCTTCTCTAAGAAGGTTAATTCCAACTAAAACATCAAATTCACCTAATCTTAATTGTCGGATCAATTCAGTTCTTTGTAATCCATCAATTTCTGAATGCATGTATCTAACTTTTACCTGTTTTTTGGACAAATATTCTGCTAAATCCTCAGCCATTCTTTTTGTTAATGTAGTTACCAAAACACGCTCAGATTTTTCTGTTCGTTTTTCAATTTCTTGGATTAAGTTATCCATTTGATTTTTTGTCGGTCTAATCTCAACTAAAGGATCCAGTAAACCAGTAGGTCTTACAAGTTGTTCTACAATTTTTGAAGATAGTTTTTTTTCATAGTCTCTAGGAGTTGCAGAAACAAATATGGTGTTTTGAACATATTTTTCAAATTCTTCAAATTTAAGTGGACGATTATCATATGCACTAGGCAATCTAAAACCGTAAGTGACAAGTTGTTCTTTTCTAGAATGATCACCTTTGTACATTCCATGTAATTGAGGTAAAGTAACATGAGATTCATCAATTACCAAAAGATAATCATCTCCAAAAAAATCCATTAAACAAAATGCCTTTTCTCCAGGATGTCTGCCATCAAAATGTCTTGAATAATTTTCAATTCCAGAACAATATCCTAATTCTTCAATCATTTCTAAATCATATTTAGTTCTCATCTCAAGTCTTTGTTTTTCTAATTCATTTAATTCGGGTAAACGTTTTTCTAATTCATTTTTTATAGAAACGATTGCATTTTTTCTAACATCTTTTGCTATAAGATAATGTTTTGCAGGAAAAATTTTTATTTGTGAAGTTTTCTTTTTTTCTTTTAATGAAACATGATCAAGAATTGAAATTTTTTCAATTTCATCACCAAACATAGAAATTCTAACTAATTCTTCAGAATATGCAGGAGTGATATCAATGGTGTCACCTTTAACTCTAAAATTTCCAGGAGCAACCTCAGTATCATTTCGTTCATAACGAGCATCAATTAATTGTTTAATTATTTCACCACGTTTTATTTCACTGCCTTTAGTTAACGTAATTGCCAAATTCTTCCAATCATCAGGATTTCCAAGAGAGTAAATACATGAAACAGTAGATACAATAATTGTAGGTTCGCCAGACAGCAACATTGCAGTTGCTTCCAATCTCAATTTTTCAATTTTTTCATTAATTTGAGTATCTTTTTCAATGTAAGTATCTGTTTGAGGAAGATAGCTTTCAGGTTGATAATAGTCATAATATGAAACAAAATACCCAACATTATTGTGAGGGAAAAATTGTTTTAATTCAGAATACAATTGTGCTGCCAGTGTTTTATTATGAGAAATGACAAGAGTGTTTTTTCCAGTTCTTGCAATAACATTTGCTACTGAAAATGTTTTACCACTTCCTGTAACCCCCAACAAGGTTTGAACAGAGCCTTTCATTACACCTTTTACTAAACCATCAATTGCTTGAGGTTGATCACCTGTAGGGCTATAATCAGATACTAGTTCAAATTTAGAGGTTTGTTCCAACAGGTTCAATTTTTGAAAACTGAATTTAAAGTAATGGTGATATCAAACTACAATTACCAAATAGGTTCATCAATCATTTTTAATCCATCATCACTAATTTCAAAACCCATAATTTTCAAAGTATCTTTGGCAGAAATAGAATTTTTTTCTAATATTTTTTGAGCTAAGATTTTTCTTGAATCAGGATGTATGTGTTGGCCAATTTTATATTTCCCTTTTATGGATTCAGGAATTATTTTGATTATCGTGACTTCATCTAAAACTAGGTCATTATTCTGTATAGGATCATAATGGCCCTCAGGTTGATATTTTTGCATCATACAATTAAGTCCTAATGCTTTTTCTTCATCGTCTTCAACAAAAATTGATTTACCTTTGATCACAACACTGATGTAAAGAGTGTCAGCTTGAGATGCATTTGTAGGATGTGAGAAATAAGACGGAAGGAATTCAAGTTCACGATCTGCTTCAAAACCAACTTTTTGATTTCTTTTGATATTTTCAAGTTTTTCGCCACGTGGAAAAGAGTGCATGTAGATAGCATCATTTGCAAACACAAAATTCATTGGAATGATTTGAGGAAAACCATTTTCATCTAAACTTGCAAGTCTACCAACATGTTCTTCTTCTAAAAATTCTTTAATTTTTTCATAGGATTTAATCTCTAATTTTCCTACTAGTTTCAAATCATACATCATCTCAAATGCAATCTAATAAACTAAATGGGATGAATTATTTCAAAAACCATGCAAGATCCATATCTTGATGAATTAAGGGATGATTTTGAAAAATATTCAAATCAATTAAAAAAATTAAAGAAAAAATTACTGAAAATAAAATCATCCGAAGAACAAAAAAGAATTATCAAAAAAATAGATTCAATTGCAATCAAAATGGAAAACAATCAAAAACAATCAATTAAAGTAATAAAATCCAGAATTAAAGAAAAGAAATCAAAAAAATAGATTATTCATCAGTATCTAGTTCTTTTGCCATTGCTTTTATTTCTAGAATTCTACATTCAAGTTCAGTACACTCATTTTTTGATTCAGATTCCATACAATAGAATTGTAAAAATTTTCAAAAAGACACAACATTCAAAAAATTGACAGTAATCATTCAAATTTTTTATTAATGAAAATTGCTAAATTCAGGAATAATTTAATGAACGTATGAGTGAAATAAATGAAGAATATGAAAATGCAACTAATCAAGTGTTGAAAGTTCTTGAAGAATGGGGGGCAAATTCAAGATTTATCTGGTTTCGGGAAATGCACAGGATTACGGATATCGATAAAGGGCTGTTAAGAAATATTCTCAATGAATTAAAAAAATCAAAAGAAGTGAAAGATATGCATGGGACAAATAATAGGATATTTTTTTGCCTCAAAAGATACTACATTAAATGTAGAGATGTGGAGTTTAGATTCAAAGGGAAAGAAATAATGTTACGAGATGGTAGCAAAACAAAGATAATTCAAGGATCTACAAATGCAACAGAACGTACAAGAAAAAGATTAGAGAAGCAAAAAAATAAACGTCGAGCAAAGTCTTTTACTAAAACAAAAAATAAAAGACCACACAAATCATAAAGAATCTTCAGATTGTCGTCGTGAAAAATTAGATTCTGCACGTTTAAGTTTGGCAGATTCTGCAACATCTTCAGTCATATCATATAATTGATGAAGTTCCAAATCAGGAGTTAATTCATCTTCTTTTTCATCTTCTAAATCAAATTCTATATTTGTCAAAATTTCTATATTTTCTTCCAGAATATCAAGACATTTTTTTACGGAATCAGGAAGATCATCAGTCATTACTAATATCAGTAATCATAGAGTAAATGATTTACTATAAAAAATTGATTATTGTTTTGCTTTTTCTCGTAATGCAGGCATCACATGACTTGCAAATTTATCAATAGAACCAAAATAGTTCTTACCCCAGAATCGAATGACAAAGTGGTTAACACCAGCATCCATAAATCTTTCAAAGGTAGGAATCATATCTTCAGGAGTTCCAACTGCAGTAGAAGAACGTGCAACAGCATCAGGAATTTTTGTTGCAGCTTCTCTCATTTTAACAATCCAGCTTTGATCAGACATAGAGTATTCAGTAAAGTATTTGACAAAATCAAAGCCCTCAATTTCTTTTAGACCATGAACTCTCAATACCTCAGGTTTGAACAAACTAACTTTTACAGCCTCTTTCATTTTAGCCCATGAAGATTCTGCATCTTCTGAAAAGTAAACATCGATGTCAAGAGCATATTGGAAATTATCTTTCTCCTCTTGAGTTCTATTATTTTCATCCATAGATACCTTAATTTTTGCAGCATGATCTTCAAATAATTCAGGAGTGTAACCAATAGGCAACCAACCATCTCCAAGTTTTCCAGTTAATGATAATGTTCTCTTGCCACCAGCTGCCATGTAAGTTGGTGGGCGAGGTTTTCTAATTGGAGGGGCTTGTAAACATGCGCCTTCAAGTTTGTAATATTTTCCTTCATAGCTTACGGTATTATCTGGAGTGGAATCATATAATGTATGAATAGTTTCAATTTGTTCTTCCCATTTTGATACAGGTTTTTCAAACGGAATACAAAATTCTTTTAGATTTTGGGCCTCACCTGCACCAATACCAAGAATTGCACGACCCTTTGAAATTCTATCTAAAGTAATTGCAGACAATGCTATGTTTGAAGGATGTCTTCTAATTGCATCAGTAACACAAGTTCCCAATTCTACATTACTGGTAACAGCTGCAATAGCAGACAACATTACCCAAGGATCCAAAACAATGGCATTTTTCCATTGTGGGACATTTGTGTGATCCATGTAGAAAATAGAGTCATAACCAGTTTTATCAGCGAGTATACAAGCTGTAAGAATTTGATCTTCAGTATAACCTGCTCTTGCAACATTTAATCCATTTTGAATTCCAAATTTCAGATTTTTTTGAGTCAAGTGTATTTACATCAAAACATTAGCATAAATAAGTTTACAAATTTAATCACATTTTGAAATTCAAGTAATTAAGATTCGATTTTCGTTAATTCAATATGTGAATAAAATAGAAAAAAAGTAAAAAATAATTGAATTTTTTACAAATTACCTGCATTGATATCTTCAAGACATTTTACTACATCGTCTTTTGATATTGGTATTGGATTTGGATCCAAATGGCCTTTATCAGTCATTACGGTGTCAGCAGCTTCAGAAATATCTGCTTTGAGTTCTAATTTATCAAAGCCTAATTTCTCCATTGCTTCCTTGAATCTATCATAAAAGATTGATTTGTTATGCTTATGTGCAACGGTAGTACAAGATGATAAGGAATAACCGTGAGGTACACCTTCATTTGAGAATACATAGGACAAAGCATGCCCAAGAGTTGTTGAACAATTACCAAATCCCATTCCAGATAACATTGAACCATATGGATAATTTTCTGGTTTGTCGTTCATAATTGCATCATAAAGAATCTCAAATGCTTGTTTACAAAGAGTTCTAGTCAAGTCACTACCAAGTTTACTATCATAGCCCTCAGTAGCTTGTGCACATGCATCACAGACAGAATTTTTTAAGACTTGTTCTGGAGTACCATCCATAAAATATGAATCAACTACAGCCATGTCAGCTAAAAATTTGTCTTCACGCAACAATTTCTTTTTACCGTCAAATTTTAGAACACAATAAGTTGTCATTTCAGCTCCAGTTCCAAAGGTAGTTGGAATCAAGATTTTTTCTTTTTTCATCTCAGGTGCAGCATATTTTACCACATCCATTGAACTACCGCCACCCAATCCAATTAGAACAGATGGGTTTTTGTCTTTGTATGTTGAAATTACAGTATTGACATCATCAATTGATGGTTCAGGTTTTACTTGGTCATACAACATGTAGTCTTGAATTCCCATTTTTGCTAACCATTTATCCGATAATGCTGGAGGTACGGTCGTAACAACTAGGGCATTTTTTGGATACTCTGTTTCACCAAGTGCATTTTCTCCAAAGTTGATAACTTTTGGAATGCGTACTGTTTGCATAAAATAAAAAAAATCATTGATGATTATATATCTTGCATTATTAGGTAGAACATATGATTATTCAAAATTTTGACGAGTTGGCAATTACAGACAAAAAAAAGCAATGTTTGGAAATTTTAGAATCAGGGTTACAAGCTGCAGACCCTAAAAACATTATTCCAAAATATGTATCACCAAAAGAAATCAGAATTGGTCATGAAGTGATCAATATTGAAAATTATTCAAATATCTATTCAGTGGCATTTGGAAAAGGAGCTGATTCAATGACTAGAGCAATAAATGCAATTATTCCTATTAAAAGTGGGATTATTGTCATTCCTAAAGGTTCAAAGGCCAAAATCAAAGGTAAAAAATTTCAAATATTTAATTCAAGACATCCAAGTCCTGATCAAACTAGTGTAAAGGCTGCAAAAGAAGTAATAAAATTTATTCAAAATAAAAAAAACAATGAATTAATAATTTTTTTGGTTTCAGGTGGAGGGTCATCATTGCTTGCAATGCCTGATGGGATAACACTTGATGACAAAATTCATGTTACAAATTTACTTTTAAAATCAGGGGCAACAATTCAAGAATTCAATTGTGTAAGAAAGCATCTTTCAAAAATTAAAGGAGGTAAACTAGTTGAAAAAATCAAGTGTGATGCAATTAGTTTAGTAATGTCAGATGTTGAGGGAGACGATCTATCATCTATAGCATCAGGAACAACTTATGAAGATAATACAACTTATGAAAATGCATTAGAGATTTTAGAAAAATACAAACTGAAAAGAAAAACACCAGTTGAAGTACTACAAGTATTAGAAAACGGAATGCAAAATGAAAAGAATACAATTCCAAAAAAAGCAAAGATCAAAAATTTTGTCATTGCAAATAATGAATATTGTTTAAAACAAATGCAAAACACAGCTGAAAAGATGGGATATGAAGTAATCAAGATACAAGTTTTTGGAGAAATAAAAAAAGCAGTTACAAAAATATTGGAAAATATTTCAGAAAATCAAAAAACATGTTTAATTTTTGGTGGAGAAACAACTGTACGAGTATTAGGAAAAGGTACAGGAGGGAGAAATCAAGAGTTAGTTTTGAGAATTTTAAAAAATACTCAAAAATTTAAAAAAATAATTATTTCATCTATGGGAACTGATGGAATAGATGGAAATTCAGTATTTGCCGGAGCAATTACAGAAAACGTCAAAATAGACTTGAACATAATGAAAGAATTTCTAAAAAATAGTGATTCAGGAAGATTCTTTCAAAAACAAAAAGGAAATATCGTGACTAACTTTACACATACAAATCTGATGGATATAGGAGTGGTTTTGAGATAACTTTTCACATATTTAGAAAGCAAACTTAGAAGTCAAAACGTGTAAGAAAATTTAATTCAATTTTAATACTTTGAAACACAATAGAAAGTAGATTGTCATGTTAGAAAAACAATTCAAACCAGAAAAACTATACAACAAAGTTGTTCATTTTTACATGGATAAAAAAGGATATTCTAAAGAACAAGCAAATTCAATTGCTCAAGCAGTAGTTCAGAAAGAAGCCCAACGAAGAATATGTAAAAATGAAAAATGTAAACATTTCTCACATGATCACATTAGAAATGCGGAAACATGTCTAGTTACAGATTGTGAATGTAATAAATTTACAAAGTAAAGTTGTCTAAAGAATTTTTTTGTAATGGTTGAGCATTTATTCCGAGAGTTCTCAAGTGTTTTGCAAATTCATCTACAAACCCATGAATAGTATAAACTTGTTCAGCACCAGATATTTTTACCATTTCTACTAATTCATTAAAATCACAGTGATCACTCATAGGAATTGAATAATCAGTACGTCGTCCAAAAGAAAATTTTCTAGACTGAGCCCATCCACTAAATCCAATAGTTACTGCACCATATTTGGATTTCATTTCCTGTACGAATTTATTTTTACTTGACATCATAGGTGCAATCATTACCCAAGGTTTTTTTGCAAGTAAGCCATTTTTTTCAGCCTCAGAATGTCCTATTCCATCTGTCAAAGAAATCCCAAATTTTTGATGAAGGGAATTCATTTCTTTAACTGAATCATGAAAATAAAGTGGACCCCAATGTCCAAAAAGTTGTGTTATTGTTTGTGCCTTACCTAGTTGATATCCCATTAAAATCACAGGGATACCTTTCCCGTATAGTTCAGAAATTAATTCATTCACTTGTTTTTGAATTTCATCTAATTTTGGAAAAACAAAATCATTTAGACCAAAAGTACATTCAGTAATCAAAGTTGTACATTTTGGAATTTTTGCACCCTTTAGAAAGCCTCTATCCCTAGTACAAATATCACCAGTGTAAAAAAGATCATCGAAAAATAGTCCTTTTGAACCAAGAATATGTCCACTATCAATTAAGGTAAAATGGTCTAAAAATTCAACATGATTTTCCATTTTGAATCCCCTAAGATTAGCAATTTCATTTGTTTCAATTGAAGATAAAATTATTCCACCATTTTTTGATGGAAGATGGTCAGTATGTGCATGAGACACAAAATTGACACCAAGTGAATCAGAGTTTTTAGGATCTAAAAAAACACGTTTGTCATTGATTTCACACAGGATTCCGTTATTTGTCATCCTGACTGAACTGTACAATAAAAATGAAAAAAGTGGATTTGATATAAATTGCAGGTTTGATCTACTATTGACTAGTTGCTAAATCTAGGGATTTTAATTTCAGGGCGTGGAAGCAATATGGAATCTATTTTAAAATCAATTAGAAAAAAGAAAATTCCAATTAATCCTGCAGTTGTAATTTCAAATAAATCAGATGCAAAAGGTTTGATAATTGCAAAAAAATTAGGAATTAACATAGAAGTAGTAGAGAGTAAAGGATTCAAAAATAGATGGGAATATGATAAAAAAATAATTTCAACATTGTCAAAATATGGAGTTTCACAGAAAAATGGTTTGGTGTGTCTTGCAGGATTCATGAGGATAATAAGTCCACAGTTTGTAAAAAAATATAAAAACAGAATTATCAATATTCATCCAGCTATATTACCAGCATTTCCAGGATTAAACTCACAGAAACAAGCATTAGAGTATGGTGTAAAATATTCAGGATGTACAGTACATTTTGTAGATACAGGTATGGATACAGGTCCAATAATCATTCAAGCAATTGTTAAAATCAAAGAAGACGATACAGAATCAACATTATCAAAGAGGATTTTAAAAGAAGAGCACAGGATTTACCCTGAAGCAATAGATTTGGTTGCAAGGAAAAAAATTAAAGTTTTGGGAAGAAAAACAATTATCAGTTAATCATCAGGGCCGCCAAAAAAATACAGTACTTTAAGTTCAGAAGAATTACTATGAAAATGATGTTCAACATCTTTAGCAACAAAAAATAATTTATCTTTTGAAACAACATAGTCTTTATTTTTTATTCTTAAAAATCCATCACCAGAAATCACATAATACACTTCATCACTTGAATGAGGAGTCTGAGTGTCATCCTCTCCAGATTGTAAAACCAAAAGACCAACAGCTAAACTATCTCTATTAATAAAAGTATGAAAATAAGAACTGCTTTTTTTAACCTTCTCCAAATAAGAAGATAAATCAAAATCTAATTTCAATTTTATTCTGCAGCTACAGTGTAGGTTTTTCTTTGAGGAGGTTCACTCATAAAGGCATGTCCAGCAGGATGAAGTTTTTCATGTTCAGGACTGTTGTGCATTTTAATGAAAGTTTCTTTACTTTCATGTTCTACAACAATTCTGTAGCTTCCATCAGCAGATTTTAAAAATTTTCTGGAAACAAATCCAGGAAAATCAGATAAAACCTTATTTGATTCTGAAAACCAATTTTTGAAATCATCCTCTGCTCCGTCTTTGAGTTGAACATCTGCGATCATTACAAACATGTCATGATTAGAAAAATTACCATTTAATTTCTTTTCTAAGATATTCATAGACGAATTCCAAGAATTAAATACCAAAAAATCAAAATCTGTTCATGACAGGCATCAGAATAGATGGAAAAATTATTTCCCAATCAGTAAAAAATAGAGTCAAAAGTGCTGTTAAAGAATTAAAGAATCAAGGAATTAATCCATGCCTAGCAACAATATTAGTAGGAGAAAACCCTGCATCAGCCACATATGTAAAAAACAAACACAGGGCCTGTGAAGAAGTAGGAATTCTGACAAAGGATCATAAACTGGATGCAGAAATTTCACAAATTCAGATAAATGAAATAGTTGAAAATTTGAATAAAGATGATTCAGTTCATGGAATTTTAGTACAATTGCCATTGCCTAAACAATTAGATGAATTTTCTACAACATCAAGAATATCACCATTAAAAGATGTAGATGGATTAACACCACATAATGCAGGATTATTAACAATGAGAAAAGCAGCATTAGTTGCATGTACACCATCAGGAATTATGGAGATGTTTGATTTTCATCAAATAGATTTAGAAGGAAAAAATATAGTTTTAATTAACAGAAGTAATTTGGTAGGAAAACCACTATACCATTTACTATTAGAAAAAAATGCAACTGTAATTACATGTCATTCAAAAACAAAAAATTTAAAAAAATTTTGTCAATCTGCAGACATCATTATTACAGCTGTTGGAGATAGAAACAAGTTCACACTTACATCAGACATGATAAAAAATGAAGCAATCATTATAGATGTAGCAATATCAAGATTTGAAAATAAATTAGTTGGAGATGCAGATTTTGAAGAAATTATTGAAAAAGCATCTTTTGTAACACCTGTACCGGGAGGAGTAGGTCCAATGACAGTTGCAATGTTACTAAAAAATACAATAACTGCGGCATCATTGAGTAGTCAAATTGGAAGATAATGAAAAAAAGAAAGCACTTAGAAAAAATCTTTTAGAAAAAAGAGATAACACGTCACATGACATGTTAATAATTGCTAGCAAAAAAATACATAAGAAAATTACAAAAATTTTTGCATTTAGAAATGCACAAAAGATTGGATTGTATTATCCAATAGGAAGTGAAATTTTTACACAAGATATAATTCAAGAATTACTCAGTAAGGGAAAACAAGTTTTTCTGCCTAAAATTAATGAAGAAAACATAGAATTTAGAAAAATAACTGATTTTTCAAGTCTAGAAACAGGAAGTTATGACATCATGGAGCCTAATGAAACATGTCCAACAAATAATGATTTAGATGTAATTTTAGTTCCAACAGTAGGAATATCTCAAACAGGAGTAAGGTTAGGATATGGTCATGGATTTTACGATAGATTTTTAGCAATACATAAGACGACAACAATTTCATTAATTTTAGAAAAACAGATCCTGAAGAATATTCCAAAATTAGAACATGATGTTTTAATGGATTGGATCGTTACAGAAGAAAAAATTTATGAAATTCAGAAATAAGTAAGGCCTTTTTTCCCGATATCGGTTCTGCAATATTTGCTATTCCAGGAAATTTTATCTACAGTGTCATATGCATTGATGATTGCAGAATCTAAAGACTCACCTAAAGCAGTGACACCCAGAACACGCCCACCATTTGAAAATATTTTTCCATCAGAATGTTTTGTACCAGCATGAAAAACATAAGAGTCATTTGAAACAGAATCAAATCCTGTAATTTCTTCATTCACGGGATATGATTCAGGGTATCCTTTAGATGCTAAAACAATGCATACAGCAAATTTTTCATTCCAAGAAATGGAAGGCATGGAAGACAAAGTTCCATTAACACTGGCAACAAAATAATCATACAAATCAAAATCCATTCTCATTGTAATTGGTTGACATTCAGGATCGCCCATTCTTACATTATACTCTAAAACATAAGGTTCACCGTCTCTAAGCATGATACCAGCATATAGAAATCCCTTGAAAGAGATGCCTTCATTTTTCATGGATTCTATAGTTTTATCAATAATGTTTTCTTGAATTTTTTTTGTAAGTGATTCATCAATTACAGGAGTAGGAGAATAAGCACCCATACCACCAGTATTTGGTCCTTCATCATTATCAAAGATTCTTTTATGATCTTGACTAGATGCCATTGGAATTGCAACATTGCCATCAGATAATGCAATAAAAGATGCTTCAACACCATCTATTCTTTCTTCGATAATTATTCGATTTCCGGCCTCACCAAATGTTTTTTTAACTAAAATTGTGTTAATCGCATTCAAAGCTTCATCATCACTATTACAAACAATTACACCCTTGCCTGCAGCTAATCCATCAGCTTTTACCACAACATTATAATCTAAGGTGTTAACATAATCTCGAGCCTTTTGCGCATTATCGAAGATTTCAAATCGAGCAGTAGGAATACTATTTCTTTTCATAAAATTTTTTGCCCAGATTTTACTGGATTCTAGTTGTGCTGCAAGTTTTGAAGGGCCAAAAATTTTAAGATTTTTTTGATTAAATTTATCGACAATTCCTGCAGCTAATGGAGCTTCAGGTCCAACTACTGTAAAACAATTATTTTTTTGAGCAAAATCAGATAATTCATCTAAATTATCAACATCAATTGGAATATTATTTTTAGTACCACCATTTCCAGGAGCAGTGAAAACAGTTTCAACTTTACTACTTTGAGAAAGTTTCCAGGATAAAGCATGTTCTCGTCCACCTGAACCAATCACTAATACATTTACCAATAAAATTGATCTTCTACCCAAATATATAATCCAAGTCTCATTAAAACAATTTAGCTTTATAATGCCACTTACATATCAAAATCCAGATGGAACTTTCCACAAAGTTTGATGCAAAGGATATAGAATCTCAAATTAAAGAATATGTAAAATCAATAGATTTAGAAAAACAAATTTTTGCTTCAGACAAACCAGAAAAAATTAGATTTATTGAAGGACCTCCCACAATGAATGGAATTCCACATGCAGGGCATCTTAGAGGAAGAGTAATCAAGGATTTATGGTATAGGTTCAATACACTACAAGGAAAAAAAATTGAATTTAATGGAGGATGGGATACTCAGGGACTTCCAGTAGAATTACAAGTTGAAAAAGAATTAGGGGTAACAGGTGGAAAAACAGATGCGATAAAACAATTCGGCGTAAAAAAAATTGTTTCAGAATGCAAGAAAGTTGTAAAAAAATTTAACAAAACATGGATAGAAGTGGATGAATTACTTGGGATGTCATTCAATCATCAAAAAGCATATTGGACTTTTAGAGACGAATTTATTGAAAGGGAATGGCAAATTCTAAGAAAAGCATATGATAATGGAATTCTAGAAGAGGACTTTACAGTGATTGCGTATTGTCCAAGTTGTCAGACATCTCTTAGTCATGCAGAAGTTAATCAAGGATATGAAGAAGTGAAAGACCCATCATTGTTTTACAAAGTAAAATTAGTTGATGAAGATGCATACTTGATTGTATGGACAACAATGCCATTTACTCTAGTTACAGATGCAATGGTAGGTTTACAACCAAATGAAAATTATGCATATGTAAAAGTAAAAAACGAAACATGGGTGATTGGAAAAACAAGATTAGAAGATTTTATGTCAGAAGTAAAAATCGAAGATTTTAAAATTGAAAAAACAATAAAAGGTTCTGAATTTGAAGGAAAAAAATACATCCATCCATTATTAGATTTGATTCCAAAGTTAAATGAACATTCAAAATCAGAAAATTATCACGTTGCAGTTTCTGAATCATTTGTAGATGCAAGTACAGGTAGTGGTCTTGTACATTTATCCCCGGCAAATGGTGAAGAAGATATTAAAATTGCAAATAAGAGAAAAGTCAAAATTTTTAGCCCAATTAATGATGAAGTAAAATTCACATCAGACGCAGGGAAATACCAAGGAATGTTTGTTAGAGATGCAGATAGAACAATAGTCGAAGATTTGAGAGAACATAACGCATTAGTAAAAATTGGCAAAATTAAGCACAAGTATCCTCTTTGTTGGAGATCACATCATCCAATTGTGTGGCTTGCAAGAAAAGGGTGGTTTTACAAATTAGACAGATTAGAGAATAAAGCAATTGAAGCTGCCGAAAGCGTAGAATATTTTTTTGAACAACCAAAAAATAGATTCCTGGGGATAATCAAAGAACGACATCCATGGTGTATTTCTAGAGAAAGAATTTGGGGGTGTCCATTACCAGTATGGGATTGTGAAGAATGTGATGAAAAGAATTGGTTCTTTACAAGAAAAGAAATTGTAGATGCATCAAATGATTTACCAGATGGGCCTGACTTTGAATTACACAGACCATGGATTGATAACATCACGGTAAAATGTAAAAAATGTGGCAGTACCAAAACAAAAAGAGAGGAATATGTTTTAGATACATGGCACAACAGTGGCTCTGCACCATATTCATCATTAACAGATGAAGAATATAACAAAGAGATTCCTGCACCATTTTTCACTGAAGGGATTGATCAAACTAGAGGATGGGCATATACATTATTGATTGAAAATGTTATTTTAAACAATGCATCAACTCCACCATACAAAGCGTTCTTGTTTCAAGGACATGTACTAGATGAAAAAGGGGGTAAAATGAGTAAAAGTAAAGGGAATGTGTTGGAAGGTGCAGAACTATTAAAAAAATATCCAACAGATTTAGTCCGTTTTTATTTCATGTGGAAAGCAAGTCCAATTGAACCACTTAGTTTTAGTACAGATGAGCTAATGTCAAGACCATACCAAGTAATCAACACATTATTCAATCTTCATTTATACTTCAAACAAAATAGTCAATACGATAATTTTGATAACTCAATTTCAATTGATTGGGCAAAGCAAAATAAATTATTAACATCTCCAGATATTTGGTTATTATCAAAACTTCAAAAACTCATTCAAACAATGACAGAAAAAAATCAATCGTGTAAATTTCATGAAAGTGCAAAAACAATTGATGATTTCATCATTAACAATCTTAGTCAGATATACATCCCAATTACAAGAGGAGAATTATGGGACGAGGATGAAAAAAAGAAAAATCGAAGACTTGCAATTTATGCAGTTTTAGAAAAAGTACTCAAAACATTAGATATTTTGATTCATCCATTTTGTCCATTTACAAGTGAATATCTCTATCAAACAGTTTTTGATGGAAAACAAAGTATCTTACTTGACAAATGGCCTGAAACACAAAAAGAATTAATTGATGAAAAAATTGAAGAGGCATTTGATATTATGAAAGATGTTGTATCAGTTTCATCAGCTGCTAGAATGAAAGGGAAATTAAAAAGAAGATGGCCATTAAACGAATCTAAAATATGTATAAAAAAAGGTCAAAAAATTAAATTAGAAACATTATCAGAATTATTACAATCACAACTAAATGTAGAAAAATTCAATATCATTGAAACGGAACAGGATTCAGGGTTAGAACAAATTTCAGAATTAGAAGAATTAACACTTCCAATAAAACCGATAATAGAATTAGAAAGAAAACGAATAGGGCCTAAAGCAAAACAACACATGGAAAAATTAGTATCCACATTTTCTGAAACAAATCCAGAAGAAATTATTACATCATTACAAAAATATGGAAAATATGATTTTAAATTTGACGAAGTAACGATACCATTAGAAGTTGAAGATTTTATAATAGATTTTGATGCAGACAAGAATTTTGCAATGGCAAAAAGAGACAATTATACGGTATTCATATCAACTTTAAGAAATCAAGAGATGATGGCAAAAGGGTTGATTAAAGACATTGCAAGAAGACTTCAAACATTAAGAAAAGAGAGAGGATACAATCCTACGGACATTTTAGGTATAGCATCAATTCTAGATTTAGATGAAGAGTCACTTGATATGATTAAAAATAAAACTAAAGAATTAGCATTTTTAGTTAGAGTTGAAGAAATTAATTTTTCTGAATCATGTAAAGAATACAAAGAAGATGATATCGATGGGCAAAAAATTAGAATTTCAGTTGAATAATTTTTTTATGAATGCAGTGCAATCAGACTTTTTATTTATTTTAAATTAGAAATTTTATCAAGAATTTATTCCAGGGAAATCAATATTAGGTCCCCAACCAATATTTTCCCAATCTTCTCTGGAATATTATTCTTAAATTAGAACAGTAAGTTTTGTTTTTTAGGATTTCAAAATAATATTTTAAGAAAGTGAGAGGTCGAAGATTTTTTGACGACAAATAGTAAAAATTCATTGTTTTGGCAGGGTTAAATAGAAAAATCACACAATATGTTCATGGTAAAACAGATTAGTCTTGATACTTGGCAAATTCAACAGTTAGGAGATCTGTTAAAAAAAGGGTCAGACATTGTTGAAAAGACAAACAAACCAATTGTGTTGTTCAGACAAACATTAGAAGAAGAAGAAGAATCATATGAAGAAATTGTATGTACGTTAACTAAAGGATATGTAATTGAACAAATGGTAACATCAGGAGGCATCATTGTTCCAAGTTTTCATCAACAGATTGTATTTACAATTGAGGAGTATCCGCAAGAGATATTGAGAAAAAGCAAAGATCGATTTTTAGAAATGATCGATTTTCTTGAAGAGCAATTAAAATAGCTCATAATTAATAAAGACCGTAAAATTGATTATTTTTGCATGCAATTACTAGAGTTTCAAGCAAAAGAGTTGTTTAGAGAATATGGAATTAATTTACTAAACAGTATATCTTCAACAAATATTGAAGAGGGTAGAAAACATGCAAAAGAATTAGGTTATCCTTTTGTAATTAAAATCCAAGTTCCAGTAGGTGGAAGAGGGAAAGCAGGAGGTATTCAAAAATGCCAAAACGATGATGAATTTGAATTAAAATATCCACAAGTGATGGATTTGACAATAAAAGGAGAAAAAGCAAGAGCAATTTTGTTAGAAAAAATGGCAGATATTAAAAAAGAATTGTATTTGTCATTGTTTTTGAATCGTTCAAAGAGATGTTATACAATTATTGCATCAGTTGAAGGAGGCGTTGAAATTGAATCAGTTAAAAATCAAATTATCAAAGAAGTCGGATTAGGAGAAGTTTCAGATGTTCTTGCAAAAGAAGTGGCAAAAGAAATGAAGTTAGAAGGAAAGACAGCAGAACAATTCATAGACACCTTGAAAAAATTATCAAAACTTACAATTGAAAAAGAGGCAGAATTAGTAGAAATTAACCCATTAGCAATAATGCAAGATGATTCAATCATGGCGCTAGATGGAAAATTTGTGACAGATGACAATAGCAATTTTAGACATGATGAATTACAAAAATATCAAGAAAAAACAGAAGTTGAGGAAAGAGCAGAAAAAAGTGGATTTTCATTAGTTGAATTAGATGGAGATATTGCAGTAGTAGGTAACGGTGCAGGACTTGTTATGTCAACACTAGACATGTTATCAGATAATGGTGGAAAACCTGCATGTTTCTTAGATGTGGGAGGAGGTGCAACTACTGAATCAGTATATGAGGCATTGACTTTGATTAGTAAATTAGACAGAGTTAAAGGAATTCTAGTTAACCTCTATGGAGGAATTGTTAAAACTACAGTCGTTGCAGAAGCATTTCTCAAAGCATATGAAGACAATTTGATTGATCTGCCAGTCTTTTCAAGATTAAAGGGTACAGAATCTGAAAAAGCAACTCAAATGCTTCAAGGTTCCAGAACTAAAATTTTTACAACAGTTGAAGAAGCAATTAATGCAGCAGTAATGGGAGTAAAAAAATGACAAAAATTTTTGAGTTACTAAAGGGAAACCCAGAAGATTCAGATTATAAGAACAAAGGGGTAATTGTTCAAGGGATTACAGGAGCATATGGTTCTCTACATACAAAACAAATGATTGCATATGGAACTAATATTGTAGCAGGAGTGACTCCAGGAAAAGGAGGACAAAAATTTGAAGGTACAATTCCAGTTTTCAATACAATGCAAGAAGCAGCGGATGCAACTAATGCAAAAATTTCAATTATTTTTGTTCCGGCAAAATTCTTCTTAGGAGCTGCAAAAGATGCATTAAATGCAGGAATTAAACTACTAGTTGCAATTCCAGAACATGTTCCTGTAAGAGATACAATGGAGGCTTTAGAACTGGCAAAACAAAAAGGTGCAGCAATAATTGGTCCAAATACTCCAGGGATAATGATTCCAGAATTAATCAAAATTGGTATTATGCCACCAATGCCATTTAAAGCAGGAAAAATTGCAGTATTATCAAAAAGTGGAACATTACTTTATGAAATTTCTGATGCTTTAACAAATGCAGGATTTGGACAATCAATAACAATCGGAATAGGAGGAGATCCAGTAAATGGAACTCGAATGATTGATGCTTTTGAAATGGTTAAAGATATTCCAGATTTAGAAGGAATGGTAGTAGTTGGAGAAATAGGAGGAGATTCTGAAGAAATTTTAGCTCAAAGAATTATTGACAGTGGATTTAACAAACCAACTGTTGCATACATAGCAGGAAGGGCAGCACCAAAGGAAAAAAGGATGGGACATGCAGGAGCTATCGTAATGGGAACATATGGTTCGGCAGAATCCAAAGTTTCAATGTTTAACAAAGCAAATATCCCAGTTGCTAAAAGACCAGCAGAAGTTCCAGTATTACTTGCAGGAAAGATGGAAAAATCCGATTAAAATAAAAGAGAGAGATTTTGGAGAAATACAAATGCCCATAACAGATCCAGAGAAAAAACGTATTGCTCAACAAGCACGTCTTGTAATGAGAATTTGTTTCAAATGTGGATGTAGAAATGATATTGGTGCAACAAGATGCAGAAAGTGTAGAAATCCATATCTGAGATTGAAGAATAGAAATCTTGGAGTTAAGAAATAGAATTAAAGATTCATTAATTTTTGTCTATAATCGACTATTACAGATTTTAGTTCTGAGGAGTATTTAGTGGTAAATAATTTTGCAGATTCACGATCAGTTAGATCTTCAAAAAACAATTGAAGGTTATCAGGCAGACATTCATTCATTTGAAATAAAATTTTTGCTGCATCCACATATTGACCAAGATTTTCAGCATATTCATATGCCAATTGCATTCGATCAATCAGAGTATCAAATTCTTGTAAAGACATGAGAGGTGTTCAAAATAGAGATACAAAAATTCGAGGTAATTATGAAATATTAAAAAACTAAAGACAAAAAAGCTTGTATTATTACAAGTTCATTGGACTGGTCGTCTAGTTTGGTTTGGATGACGCACTCACACTGCGTAAGGAAGAAATTCCCGCAAAGGTCGTGGGTTCAAATCCCATCCGGTCCACCTTATTTTAGTGACTAAAATAGTTCCATTACGCACAAATATCATGAAAATAGAATTAAAAGACATTGATGAAAGCAGTTATTCTAACTTTTTAGATTCCATTAGAAATGCAGGAACAAAGAGAGGGTATGTAAGAAATCTTAGAAAATTTCTAAACTTAATTCCAAATAACATCTATGAAGAATATCTTGGGACCACTCCTGAATCAAGAGAAATAGAATGTTTAGCAGACTCTTTTACAAGACTGGCAAAAAAAGATATCAAAGTTACAAAGTCAATCATAAAATCATACATCAAAGAAATTAACAAAGAAGTAGAGAGTGGAGTTATCAGTCCAAATACAGTATCAAATAAAATCAAACCTATCAAGGCACTACTCACTGCAAATGAAATTGATATCTCCTGGAAACCACTTAACAAAATGTTTCCACGTGAAACAAAGAGTCAAGACAGGGCATATACAAAACAAGAGATTCAAAAAATGCTTCATCACTGCACAGACATTACAGATAAGATGATTATCTTGATGTTTTCCTCAGCTGGATTTCGATTGGAATCATGGGATTATTTTTGCTGGAAGGACGTAATTCCATTTAAAGCAGAAAATAATAATTACAAAGGAGCTGCACTTCGAGTGTACAGAGGAGATCCTGAGGAATATTGGACATTTATCACTCCTGAGGCATGTAAAATTCTATCACTATACAAAGAAGAATGGAAATCTAGATTCTTACAATACCCAAAAGACGATGATCCATTAATTGTGTCAACACGTTTTGACTTTCCTCACAGATTAAAGCAAAAAGGGATCAGGGCAAGAGTCGATAAAATTGTAACGAAGATAGGACTTCGAGACAAATTAGTAAAAGGTCAAAGACGTTACGAGGTAAAACTAGACCATGGATTTAGAAAATATTTCAATACCATGATGAGAAGAGCCAAGGTAAACTATTTGGATAAAGAAGACATGATGGGTCACAAGGTAGGATTAGAATCAAGCTATGAAAGATACGAGGAGCAAGATTTTGAAAGATTTGCTGAATACCAAAAGGCAATTCCATTTTTGACAATTTCAGATGAGGAAAAATTAGCAGTGGAAAATCACAATCTCTTGGCAGAAAAAACAAAGCTTGAAAACTATGCATCAGAAGTAAAGATGCAAAATAATGAAATTACAAGACAAAATCAGGCAATTAATTATTTGTTAGAGGAGTTAAAGTCAATTAAAAAAAATCAAGAGTCTGAAAAATGACTAGACAAATTATTTGTAGATATACAACAAATTCAAAAAAACAAACATGGAGATTTCACATACAAAACAGTATGAAACAAAATATTCCAATAGATGTAAGAGGAACAAAAGATAGATTCATTCCAAAATACAAAGCCATGAATAAAAAAAATATGGTCTATAATTCCATTAAAAATACTATTGAAATCAGGTTCTGTCAAATCAACGGTGGATCAGACAACGGTAAACTATCGTTCGATTCTGCTCTTTGCAATATCAAAAGACAGTTTTGATAATGATTTTGCCTGTGTTGAATTTGGATTTAGTTTGTAGAGTTTGGCATTTCCTATTTATCTAGTTAAAACCAAAATGTTTTGATGTTGTAATTTATGCACTACTCCCAAAGTTGTTTTAAATCCAATATCCACACTTCTAGAAATATCTGATATTGAATAATCAAAATCTCTAAAAGTTATCATGTGATCTAAGATTCTTGATTCAGAACAGGAAAACATGCTTTCTAAAGATCCTGTTTCTTTACTTTTTACAGTTTGACTCATAACTGTGTAATGTAATTCACATTATATCATATTTACATACTACTATGTAAAATGTTACCGCGAGCCATAATGTTGGAATTAACAAAGATTGAACCCGTAAAAACCGTAGTTTTGTTCTCTGTTTTATGGGGATTTCACGTAAGAGGTATTAGAAATGAGTAGTTTTCTTTCAAAGAAAAAAGATGATAAATCATTTGATGTAGTATTATCTACTGCTCCAAAAAGTACTCAGAAAAATAAGAAATATGCCATCAAACTATTTGAGAAATTCATAGACGAATCGTATTCAGGAAGTATTGTACGTTTTCTTGCAGAATCATTTTCTTGTACAAATAACTCCCAGAATTCTTTCTCAGTTCTTTCTAAGGATTTGATTCTCTGAGTGTATTGTGGCCAAATTCCCTCTCTTTGGATTTTAGATTTTATTTCACTTGATGACAATTTTGTAATATCATCTGAATATTTTGTTGACATATTATAATGATACGTCAATTTGGTATTTAGCTATTAACTGACAAATAATCATTGAATTGATGTATGATACAAGACAATGAATGAAATAGTATTATGACGCAAATCTATGAGCAGTAAATAATACTGGAGTATTATTGGGCACAATTAATTGTATATAGCTATACATTTTTGATAGAATTATTGTCATTTTAGGAACAAGTTTTGACAGGATTTTTGTGTGAAGACATGTTCCCTTTGTCAAACCTTAAATACACAAAAATACTATTTCCTATTAGCTAATGATCATTGCATTACAAGAAATATGGGTTTTGTGTGGTAATTATACACAAAAATACTATTTCCTATTAGCTAATGATCATTGCATTACAAGAAATATGGGTTTTGTGTAATGAAATCCCATTATGAAGAAAAAGTAGAAGATTATTTAGAAAAAGAAAAATGGAAATTCCATTTTCCTTATAAAATTCGTGGATTTCAACCCGACTTTGTAATTGAAAAAAATGGTAAATTGGCAATGGTAGAAGTACGTGGCGAGAGAGCCGATTTTGACAATGGAGTGAAAAAGGTACTGCACTTCAAAAATGCTGCAAATTATGCATATTTGGCAGTACCTGATGAAATCATAACTGATAAAGTATATTCTATATGTAAGAGTCTTGGAATAGGTCTAATATCTATTGACAAAGAAGTAAGGGAAATAATACGACCTGAATCAACTACGGCATTGGAATCTGTAAAAAATCGAGTTTTTAAATTCACAAAAAAAGAAAAACCCGTTGTTAAAAAAAAGAGTTTACTTGCAGTATTATTTAGATCAAAAACATTAATCCAACTTTTAAAATTTTTATTATTAAACCAAACTCAAGAATATTATTTACATGAATTAGCAGATAAAGCAGGAGTTTCTGCATCCACTGCATTGAGAGAATTAAATAAAATCCAACCTTTGAATTTAATTACAAAATCAAGTCAGGGTCATATTACATATTATAAAATAAATAGAAATTGTATTATTTTTGAAGAGTTAAAAAGAATATTTCTGAAATTTGAATTAACTGATGAAATAATATCAAAGGAAATAAAAAAATTTAATATTAAATATGCTTTAATTTATGGTTCATTTGCAAGAGGCACAGAAACTGAAACTAGTGATATGGATTTACTGATAATAGGAGATGTGAATAGGCACTCCATATTGAACTCCATTTCAGAATTAGAAAATACCATTGGTAGGGAAATAAATTATATTTTATGGACAGAAAAAGAATTTAAAGAAAAAGTTCAAGAAAACCTATCCCTTTTAAAAAATATCAAAATTAATGAAACCATTATGATTCAAGGAGATAAAGATGAATTTAGAAGATCTATTAAGTAAAAACATTGTTGAGGAATTTAGTAGTTCCTCCTCTCAAATACAACAAAAAATTTCACTTGCAGAAGCAGACATTGATGCTGCTAAAGATACTATTATTGGTAAAAATAAAAGGTCTGTGGAATGGGCTTATGCACAAGCATATAATGCAATGCTGCAAATTGGAACAGCATTAATGTATTCCAGGAATTATAGGCCAAAAAAAGGGACAGGCTCTCATCATTGGGCAGTTGAATCCTATTTGAAATCAGAATTCAAAGGATTAATTGCAAAAAATGTTTTAGCAGTTTTTGGGAAAGCACGTCAAAACAGACATGAAGCTGTTTATGATCAAGTAGGATTAATTGGAAAAACTGATGCTGAAGGGCTCATAACAGATACTGAATATTTACTGAAAACCGCAAAAATACTTCTTAGAATTAAGTAATCTTATGATTTTCAAGTTTTAGAAATTTTAAGTATATGATTGTCCCATTTTTACAGAAAAATTGTGTCCGAATCTCAACATTGCCCGAATTCTTTGATACTCATTGAATAGCTAAATACTGTGAATGTATAATATAGTGTGTCTTACTCTGTTAAATCTCAAATCACACAATTCGCATCACTTGAAGTTTCAGGTGATGATGTAGCAATAGTGGTTAGATTACTTAATGAGGCAACAAGAAAGTTTTTCCCAATTCTTCCTGCATCAAAGATTGAAATTTAAGCCATTTCTTTAGATTGTTGTGGTTACTGACAAAAACGAAACTTATGAATTTTCAAAAGATAAGAGAGAATCTTTACTTTCAACAGCTTTTGCAACGTGTCTTGATATTTTAGAAACTTGTAAACATATTGCCCATGATTTTGATAAACCAAATAAAAGAACTAAATATTTTTGTGCTGGTCTATATACTCATGCACTTGAAGAATATGGAAAAATCCTTTATTTGAAAAATTTACCTGTAGAAAATGATGTAATAAAAATTGATTATAGGAAATATGGTGGACACAAAACTAAATTTTCACTTGTAGATGATGATGCGCAAATACCTGAAATCTGTAAAAAATTTTTTGGTGATAAACGTTGGGTGGGAAAACCTGGTGATGAAGCAACAGCTGTTCTTCAAAGTACCATTCCTGTAGACCAGATTACTAGATTTCAAATATTTTATTCTGATTTTGAAGATAATGGAAATATTGTAAGATATCCTGATGTTGACAAAGAGAAACTTAGAGAGGCAATTGATGAATTGTGGCTTTTCATATTTAATGCTGAACGAGAATATATGCGGGAATTGGAATTAAAAAAATCTTAGATTATATTTAATAGAAACCTTTTTAGCTGATTATCTCTATTTCATATTATGAACGCCATTAAAGGCGACATTTTGACACCGGGTAATATGTTACATGGTAGAATTTGACATTTATGAAATTGCAATTTTAAGAAAAATGTACACTGTGATTATATAGGTTCTAGGCACACATCATTAGATAATTTACAAAAAGGTTTTCCATCACATGTTCGTGGTGATGTTAAAAAATTTGTATGATGAATTGTTTGGATACTAATATGTATGATACAAATTTGTTATATACAAGTATGAACTATAAGAATTATGGAACTACTTACATCTAAAGGCCACTCACCTAGATTAGAAAGCATCCTCATGGTAGAACAAGTATTACAAGAGCAAAATGAATTTTCATCAAAAAGTGCACTACTCAGAGCACTTCCAAAAACAATGCAGACTCAGACATTTAACAAAATAATACAATATTTAGAAAAATCTCAAAAAATCATATTCACCAAAGATAATGGCGTGGTGTGGATATTTACATCAAATCCAGACTTGAAAAAAGTTTGGAATGAATCAGTTTCTTTATGATATGTGACTAAAAAATAGGAATTAATCATCTACAGGTGCTATCTGAATTGGAATTTTTTTACCTGCATGTGCTAGGATTTCCTCATAGGAGTAATTAGTCAAAATCAGTGCCATTCCTTCATGATTAGATAATGTTCCCACAACATCTCCCCAGGCATCCATGTCTACAGTATCTGCATCCTCTATTTTGTATTCATCATCATATGCCTCATGAAAATCTAAATGATGAACAATTATCTTTTTTTCAATCCTAGAAAATAATTCCAAATCATATAACCATTGAATACAATAATTAATCACAACTCGTGGGTCGTTATTTATGTAATTATCATCTACAGAATTATTATTTCTAATTGCATATTTACCCCAAAAAGAATCATGGAATTGGTTTAATCTATCAAGTATTTCTTTTCCAAGAAATCGCTCACGTGGTTTTTCTATAGATGCGATATATTCTATTATTTTATCATCATCAATTTTTTTATCAATATCATCATTACCGATTTTTGATTTTGGAAAAAATGCTTTGATAAAATTTGTAATTACTTTTTGTTCCTGGCATGAATCGATTTTTCCCTTTTTAGATAATGCTCTACTAATTAAGAAATAATATCTTCCAAGTATTAACAAAAACTCTACATTAATGTCCTCATTTGGTATTCCTTTGATTAATGATATTTTTGGATTAAATTCATTTTCTTTTGCAAATTGATTTGTATAGTATGAGGATTGTGAATAATCCGACAGTAATTCCAAAATTTGTTTTGGAATTGTAGTGTAAATGATTGTAGTCATCACTGTTTTGTTTTTTTGATTATACTTGTTTGCATCATTATTGATATAATTGATCAAAAAAGTAGATAATTTTTGAAGTATTTCATATCTTGCATGAAGACAAAATATTTCATCTAAATCAGAATGGTGTTTGGATAAAAACCCAGCAGATACTTTGTTTCTCATTATTTTGTATTTTAGATCTTTTGGGATTTCGATTTGGGACTTTTCATTAAGAAAAAAACAGTCTCCGATACTAGGATTAGATGTAATTACTTTTAACAGATTCTCTACTGATTTCATCTTCTCTTTAAATTCATCAAGATCCTTTTTGCTCTGAGTTGTGAAGAGTTTTTCTTGTTTTTTTCCAGACGTTCTTAATTCCAAAATACCTTCAGTAATTAACTCATCAAAACGATTCCAGATTGTATTTCTAGAGCCTCCTTCTCTATCGAGTAACTCTACTGCAACTGAATTTTTGGATATTCCTCCAATGTGCTCATGTTTTTTTACTATTTCTATGATTGATTTTTTATAATTATCATGTATCAACTAGTACACCCGTACACCTTGTCGTACACCTGTATGATATATATCACTTGTGTTGTTAACAATATAATGAAGACATCAAAATCATTAACCTTTGAGAAAAATCTCTGGAGAATAATAGATGAGAGCAGAGGAGACATTCCAAGAAGTACGTATATTGCAAAAATCGTAGCCAATTTTTTTGGAGCAAAGAATTGAACCGTTCAATTCTAAACTGTTGCAATAATGTACCTCTTTTTGAAATATCTTATTCATTTGGAGGAACATACAAGGTATGTCACATTTGCATTCGTGAAAATATTTGGTCTGAAGGAATTACATCAAAAAAAGAGGTTACACAAAAAATCCCGGAGAAGCCATGATAATCAACGTTCCATTGCATATAACAAACCAAGATGCAGAGATGCTAAAAGATTTTACATGTAATATTTGTGGAAAAAAATTAACGATCAGACTTGAACTGTGTGATGTAGAGGGATTGAATGTTTTTGCAGTGTGTTATAGTTATTTTTCAATTCTCAAAAAGAGTATAATCAACATACAGAAATGACTGAGATTAATTCACTAGTACAAAATCTGAAAGATCAGAATGTCAAAATTATACCTGTAAAATTTAAAAGTAAAATTCCAGACGTATTGGATTTTAGCAAATATTTATCCGGAGAAAAAACATATGATAAAGAAATTCTAGCAAATCAAAACTATGGTGCAATATGTGGAAAAATTTCTGACAACTTAGGAATCATAGATATTGAAAAAATACATTCTGATGATTATCATAATAAAGTGAAACATCCCAGACACATTCCAATCGAAGATGGATTTATTGACAAAATAATCCCTGATTGTAAAAATCAAACATTAACCACCAAAACAGGATCAGATTGTTATCATATTTTAGTAAAATTTGAAAAATTACCTGATAAGACAACCAAATTGATATGGGAAAAAGACCCCGATAACACATATCAAATTGATTTCAAAGTCACGGGTCAATGTGTTGAGGCAGGTTCTACTTATGAAAATGGAAAAATGTACGAAATGGTTTCAAATGTTAGAACTATCAAAAAAATGGATATTCAGGATGTTCTAAAAAGATTAGACAAAATTGGATTCAAAGGAACTGGAAAAGTTCTCAATAACGAACTAACAAATTTCAATAATTATGAAATTGATGATTTGTTAAAAGGAAAATGGCATAGAGGTGAACGAAGAAGAAAACAAAAATCTCTTTACTGTAAACTAAGACGAGAAAGAAAAACAGATTTAGAATGCAGAGAAATAATTTTATCCATACTTGATAATCTAAGTGAACCACTAGACAAAAATGAAATTGATTATAATTTTGATAATGCAATGTATTTTTTTGAATCTGAAATATTACCTACAAACGGATATGTAGATAATACAACAAAAGCAGAAATTTTTAAATTACAAAAATTAACAGAGATTGATGAGAAACAGTATGCAAATAAAACAATCAAAGTAAAAGCTGTAATTGCAAGTAATTCAATATCCTACAACATTCCAACAAATATCAAAGTCTTTTGTAATTACAACAAAGACAATCACAATTGTATAGGTACTACTGAAATATCAATTAACAGCAATGATTTTGCAAAGTTCGTTGAAATTCCAGACTACAAACGTGAGAAAATATTGCAAGGGTTATGTAAATCTAAATTCACAAGTGATTGCAGAGTTGGGATAATAGAAACAGCATCAACTACGATTAGACGTCTAAGGATTAGACCTGTAATATCTAGTCTTTACAAAAAAGATTCAACATTTTTTGATGATGAGGGCAATGAATGGTCAGCTTATGATGTGTATGTGTTACAAAATGAAATCAAGAATTTAGAAGCTGGAAAAGAAGTTGAAGTTACTGGCAAGGTTATCGCAGATCCTAAAACTGGAAAAATCACAATATTAATTTCTGAAATAAATTACATTGATGAAAACAAGTATGATTTAGAATTAGTTAAAAAATTAAAGCAAAAACACCATGGAAAATCCCTTGTTGAAATAATGAGTTGGTATACTAGGGAATTTTCAAAATTCTCCAAGATTGTGAAGAGAGAAAATATTACAGAGTTGGGATTATTTTCAATGTTTAGCCCATTATACATTGAATTTGATGGAAAAATCATTCCCGCATGGATAAAATCAGTCATAATAGGAGATTCCACTACTGGAAAATCTGAAACAATTAGACAGTTAATCATACTTTGTAGAGCAGGACAAATCATATCAGGGGAGATGGCCTCAGTTGCAGGACTAGCTGGTGCAAGTGTGCAAGCTAGTGGTGGTCAATGGTTTACAGATTTTGGCACATTGGTGCTAAATGATAAAAAATTTTTAGCAATTGATGGCGCACATAAACTCAAAAAAGATGAGATGGACAGACTTGCAGAAGCTGAAAGAAATGGCAAAATTGAAATCAACAAAGCTGCAAAGGGGGAAGCTTATGCAAGAACCAGACAGACAAAAATTCTAAATCCGTTAGATGAGGATGGTCGTACTACTGTTGCAATGGATTCTTTTTTGTATCCTATTCATTCCTTACAGCATTCATTTCAAATTCAAAGCATTGCACGAATTGATCTTTGTGTTTTTGTATCTGATGATGTAAATGTCAAAGAAAGAAATGTTAGAACTAATGAAAAATATGATAATATATTAGAATATTTGGCAGATTTGCTAAGATTAGTGTGGTCAAAAAATTATATTGTAACATTTGAAGATGATGCCAATCAAGAAATCCTTGATCAAGCAATAATACTTGAAAATAATTTCAAGAATGATGATTATCCATTAATTACCAATGACCAAAAATACAAACTAGCAAAGTTATCTGTCAGTTTGGCATGTCTTACTTGTTCATTTAATTATGATTTTACAAAAGTGATTGTGACAAAACAACATGTTCAATACATCTCTGAAATGATTAACAGAGAATACACTAATGCAGGTTTGAGAGAAATAGCCAAACAATCTCAATTTAGTCAAATTGATTCTGAGAAATTATATGAGATTACTGAAAATATGAATAAGAAAATCAACGAAGATAAAATAGAAATTCCTATTGAGATTCTAAAATGGATTGCAAGACAGTCTAAAATTACTCGAGAAGAGATTATGGAAGAATTTACTCTATCTAGAGATAAACAGGCACAACCATTACTTACATTTCTAAAAAATGAAAAAATTCTCAAAACATCCAGAAATCACTACTCAATTGCCAAAAAAGGAGTTGCAATAGCTCGATTTATCGATAATTTCAGTCATCCTAGTGTTTCTAGGCCAAGTAAAATAGATACCCCTAAAAAAAATTCTAATAATTTTAGGGGGGTATCACTTTTAGTCGAACTAGAACGCCTAGAACGACTGAAAATACACACTTTTCAATGCAGTGATTGTAATACAGAGTGGAAAAACACCAAACAAACCCTTGAAGATGTTATTCAAGAACATGACAAATCTCATACCATATCCATATTGGAGGCACTGTAAATTTGATAAGAAAATATTTTGAACAACAATCCTTTAACAGAAAAAGATTCTGGCAGACAGTTAATTTTGAGATATCACAACATTCAATCTCATCAACTAAAGGTCAGGGCAAAACTAATTGGAGAGCAAACATGAATCAGAGCTCACCTCATACGAAACTATTTTTCTATAGGATTTTTTTATTTTTTTTCATACAAAAAATAGTTTTTTCAGCAGTTCAGTTCTGTTTTTGTATTTGGAGGTACAAATAATGTCTAGATTCTGCACACATTGCTACAAACAAGTTAGAAATCCACATCTCCATACACATGGTACAATCATGCCAGGTACAAAATCTGAATGCTCCAAATACAGACAAGA